>CAYUSC010000048.1:0-11781 GCA_964447265.1 uncultured Candidatus Brevefilum sp. | reverse complement strand
CAAGACCTTCTGCCGCCCTGACCCACTGAGCACCTCCGGCTGGATCATCCCCATGATCACCATGCAGGCCTTTGGCATCAATCCTGACACCGACCTGGCTGAAATCGTGGACGCTGGTTCACATGACGCCGTTGCTGCTGGTGTCTATGATGGCACCTGCGATGCCGGTTCAACCTATGTTGACGTTCGCTCCTCCATGGAAGAAGATTATCCTGACATCATGGAAGTCACCAAGGTCATCAACGTTTCCGTTGATATCCCGAACGACGGCGTTCAGTTCAGCCCCACCGTTCCCGCTGAGATCCGTGAGCCCATCGTAAATGCGCTCCTGACCATCAACGAGACCGAAGAAGGCCTCGCAGCTATCGATGCTGCCTACGAATGGACCAAATTGGTTGCGAAGGATGATTCCTTCTATGATCCATTCCGCCAGGTTCTGGATGCCGCTGGTATCGATCCGGAATCCCTGCTCGGCGAGTAATATCCTCATTTAGGTAATATCCAAGAAAGGGGGCTGGAAACCCAGCCCCCTTTTCTGAATTAATGGGGATGATTTAGTCCAAGGAAGTTAGCCCTATGCTCCAAATCCGAAATTTGACGAAAATCTATGAAGATGGGACGAAAGCCCTGGATGACGTCAGCTTCACCGTGAAAGATGGTGAATTTCTGATTGTTATCGGCCTTTCCGGTTCTGGCAAGTCCACACTATTACGATGCATTAACCGTTTGATTGACCCGACGGAGGGAGAAATCATATGGAATGGCGTGGATTTGGCAAAACTCGAAGGTGATGAGCTACGCCAGGCCCGCCGGAAGATCGGTATGGTCTTCCAAAACTTTAACCTGGTGGAACGCTCCACCGTCCTAACCAACATCCTCACCGGGCGGTTAGGATATAATAAAACCTGGCCAACTTTAATCCACCGATTCCCAAAAGAAGATCGCGATAAAGCCTGGCGGGTTCTCCACAGGATGGATATCGAAGATCAGGCCCATAAAGCAGCCCGAGAACTCTCCGGCGGCCAACAGCAGCGCGTTGGCATCTGCCGGGCGTTGATGCAGGATCCCGAATTGATGCTGGCCGATGAACCTGTCGCCAGCCTGGACCCCGTCCTGGCCCACTCCATTTTGGAACATCTTGAAAAGCTCAATCGTGAGGATAACCTGACGATCATGTGCAGCCTGCACTATCTGGACCTCGTCCAACGTTATTCCACTTCTGTCATCGGCCTGCGCCAGGGCAAACTGGTCTATCAAGGCACCAAGAAGGACATCGCCAATATGACCAATGAAGAATTCAAACAAATCTATGGCGAAGATGCCGAACGCATTGGCGGCGGCAGCCTCGAAGGCAACATTGTTACGGAAGGAGGTCAGGCATGAAAGTACGGCGCAAACCTGCTTATCAGGAAAAAGAAATTAAGCCCGGCCTGGTTTCTCCTGCCGTTGCGGCAATCCTTTCAGCGATCATCCCGGGCCTCGGTCAGGCTTTTTCCCGCCTGGTCCGGCGGGGAGCGATCCTTTTCTTCAGCTTTGCATCCATCATTGGGTTGATGATCTGGCGCTTCAAATTAGCCGCCCCCCGAGACACCGGTGCGATCGCCATCATCAAGAAAGCCTTCCATCTCGATCCGGTGATGATCCTGATCACCGTCCTGATCGTTATCCTCTGGCTGTACAACATCTATGACGCCTATAAGGTGGCTGTGAGTGCTCGCAAGGGCGAAACCCGCAAACCGTTCATGGTTTTTGTCGCCCTCCTGCTGGTATTCTTCTTCATCGGCTGGCAAATCGGCGAGATTGATATCTACGCCCTGGTCACCCAGTTTGACGATGCCCTCCCGGCGCTTTCCAAAGTGCTCTGGCCCTGGGAACGAGCCATCACCTATCCTGAGGATGATTGGATGGGCACAGCCCTTATGATTTCCCCCTGTCCTGAAGGCGAGGCTCCCGAACCCAATACACCGGCCGCTGAAGGCCCCTACCTGATTGTGGACCCGACCTGCGGCGATTTCAGCACTCAGGAAGACCTGGAAAGCGGCGAGACAATTGTCCACCTGGGTACTGAATTGACTATCCACGGGTATGGCTTCCTGCCAGGCGTGGATGTTGAAATCTGGTGGCGTGATCCAACTGCTTCAGAATTCCGCCAACGTCAGGATGGTGAAATTGTAATCATGGTCCCGGACGAAAACGGCGAATTTGAAGTCACAATCAACTGGCCCTACCGGACTATTCCCGAATCCTACATGGCAGGCGGTTCCGAATGGGAACTGCAGGGTCGACAGACCATTTCAGTTGGCACCTGGGAATTCAGTGAAGAACTGATCATGGCCGTCGAGAAGATGATCGAAACGATCTTCATCGGCATGATGGCGACCTTCTTCGGGATTATTCTGGCGCTGCCGATCAGTTTCCTGGCCGCCCGCAACCTGATGAGCGCCAACCCCTTTACCATGGGGATCTACTATGTTGTGCGAGGGATCCTCAACATCATCCGGTCGATCGAGCCTTTGATCTGGGCTATTTTGGCCGTGATCATTGTAGGCCTCGGTCCCTGGGCCGGCATTCTGGCTCTGACCGTGCACTCTATCGCAGCGCTGGGTAAACTCTATTCCGAAGCCATCGAATCCATCGACAATGGCCCGATTGAAGCCATTCAGGCCACCGGCGCCAACTGGTTCCAGATCGTCATGTACGCCGTTGTGCCGCAGGTGATCCCACCCTTCGTGTCCTTCACGATCTATCGCTGGGACGTCAACATCCGCATGTCCACCATCATCGGTATGGTCGGTGGCGGTGGGATTGGCTACCTGCTCGTGCAATGGATCCGCAACCTGGATTACCGGGCAGCGGGCATTGCCGTCTGGTTCATCGCCATTACCGTAGCGATTCTGGACTACGTCAGCGCTGAAATTCGCGAACGATTCGTTTAGTCCTCACTCAGTTTCAAAGACAAAGGCTGCCAAATTTGGCAGCCTTTTTTCATTCCCGCCATCGGAGATACCTTGACCCGGATCCCATCTGTTGACAGGTTTCTGACAGACTGACCGGAGAACGGCTCATGCTATAATGGCCATATCATTTGAAACATATTTATTCGATCATTTTATTATGAGGTCATCATGATTTACATTAAGACGGATAGCTGCGCCGACCTGGGCCAGCCCCTCCTTGACGCGCATCAGATCAGTTCCATCCCTCTGCATGTCTTGGTGAACGGTGAGGATCATTTTGATGATGATCTGACCCTGGAATTCCTGTTTTCCAGTGTGGATCAGACGGGGGAATTGCCGAAAACAGCGGCGCCTTCCGTTCAGGAATTCATCGATTTCTTCTCAGTCCCCGACCCTATCGTTTATATCGGCCTTTCATCGCAGCTTTCCGCCACAATGGATAATGCCGTGCTGGCCAAAGAGCAGATGGGACAGGAAGAGCTTCACCTGATCGACTCGCTCAACCTCTCCACCGGGATCGGGCTGCTGACGCTCAAGGCCGCTGACCTGCGGGATGCCGGGCTGAGTGCGGATGAGATTACTCCTGAAATCCTGGCCGCGCGGGATAAGGTTCGGACTGCTTTTGTCATTGACACCATGGATTATCTCTATAAAGGCGGCCGCTGTACGGCCTTACAGGCGATCTTCGGCTCCATGCTGAAGATTCGCCCGATCATCCATGTCCGTCAGGATGGCACCCTGGGCGTGTTGGATAAAGTACGCGGATCACGTAAAAAAGCATTGGAACATCTGCTGAACGGATTCAAAAATGACCTGCCGGATGTGGACCTGACCCGGGTGTTTGTGACCCATTCAGGCTGCCCGGAAGATGCTGAATATCTGGCTGAAAAATTGAAATCCCTGGCGGATATCCAGGAGGTGCTGATTACCATCGCCGGGTCCACCATCGGCAGCCATTGCGGGCCGAACACGATTGGGATTCTGTACCTGCAAAAGTGAAATTTTCACGCCAATTCATCATTAAATCGAGAATTGGTCTCAAATTCCTTAACGCAGTTTTAAACTTAATAAATCGGAAATAAGTGATAGAATAATACAAATTTTATCCAATGTAGTTATCCATAATTCATTATCGGTTGTTCAATTGGATTGAGAATGATCAACTTCCAGCAAAAAACCAAGATTGATGCCAATGGGAAGAAATTTGAAGTAAAAATTTCCCCGCGCTTTGTCTTGGCGGAAGTCAACTTTACCCATTCCACTGATTACACCCCCCAAACCACAACTTCAACTACCGGTACTACTACTACCAGCTAATCCCGTTTGGTCTCTTTTAGATCAAGGGGGAGCATCACCAGGTCAATCATCACATTGTCCTGACCTATCCCCCTATATCAAAAATTAAGTCTGATTGTTTCTGGTTATCAGAACTCATTTACAAAGCGAATACTGATTTTTTTTCAATTATCTAGGGGAGTTGATCAGGAGATGGAACTTAATGAAGACACTTGTCATGAAATTCGGCGGTACATCTGTCGGGAGCATAGATGCTCAAAACCGGGCGGCTGAAATTGTCAGGGAGCAATCTGCACATTGGGAAAACCTGGTCGTTGTCGTCTCGGCAATGAGCGGCGTGACCAACACGCTTATGCAATGCACGGAGGCTATCGGTCGGGGCGATCAGGAGACTTACGGCAGCCTGATCAACACTTTGAAGAACAAACATCTTCAAATCATTCAGGAATTATTCGCCAATACCATCATTCGAGACACAATAACTGACACAGTAGGACACCTTTTCGATGAATTGGATGTCATTTGCAGGAGCGCTTATGTCCTGGGCGAGGTAACACCTCGAGGTGTTGATGCTATTTGCTCATTTGGTGAAAGGATTAATGCGCGGATTTTCTCCGAATTATTGAGACAAAAGGGGCTGGATAGCCTGCCGCTGGATACCACGCAACTAATCGTGACAGACAGTTGTTTCCAGAATGCCCACCCAATTTTGGAAAAAACACGGGAAAAAGTCGACGGAACTATGGTACCGCTGCTCAAAGAAGGCAATATCGTCGTTGCCACTGGGTTTATTGCAGCAAATGAGCAAGGGGTTACCACCACGCTTGGGCGTGGTGGCAGTGACTATACCGCCGCCATTCTGGGCGATGCCTTGGATGCTGTTGAAGTTTGGACCTGGACGGATGTTGATGGCGTTCTATCTGCGGATCCGCGAATCGTGCCTGAAGCTAAAGTGATTCCTGAACTGTCATTCATTGAAGTTGGAGAAATGGCTTATTTCGGCGCCAAAGTGCTCCATCCTAAAACTATCCGCCCTATTGTTGAACGTAATATACCGCTTTGGGTAAAAAACACCTTCAACCCAACCCAACCCGGCACCAGGATCTCTCAAAATCCGCCCTCCCATCCCGGCAAAATCACTGCAATCACAACCATTCGAGATCTAAGCATCATCACAGTCGCGGGAAGGGGCATGCTGGGCGTTCCGGGTATCGCTGCCCGCACCTTTACAGCGGTCGCTCAACAGGGCACCAGTGTCTTAATGATTTCACAGTCCTCCTCTGAGCAATCCATTTGTTTTGTCATTCCAACTGAAGATTCAAAATCCGTCATCAAATCTTTGGAAGACGAGATGGCGTTGGAGTTGATTCGAAATGATATCGACCGGGTCTCATCCGTCGATGATATGGTGATCTTATCCGTAATTGGGGCAGGCATGCGGGAAACGCCCGGGGTCTCAGCTCGGATTTTCGGAGCGTTGGGTCGGGCAGGGATCAATGTTGTTGCCATTGCCCAAGGCTCTTCAGAATACAGCATTTCAATGGCGGTAGCAGCCGAAGACGCCGATCGAGCAGTTCGGCAAATCCACCATGACATTATTGAAGCCGAAGAAGGAAGTGAGTTATGAATAAAATCCCTGTTGCAATCCTGGGAGCGACCGGTATTGTGGGACAGCGGTTCATCCAATTACTGCAGGACCATCCCTGGTTTGAAATTTCTTCATTAGTCGCGTCAGATCGGAGTGTAGGAAAGACCTATCGGGAAGCCTGTAACTGGGTTCTGGAAGGCGATCCTCCAAACGAGATTCTGGACCAGGTCATTCAACCGCTCCAGCCCGAAGTCCCTGCCCGGCTTGTCTTCTCTGCCTTACCGGCTTCGATTGCCCTTGAAGCAGAACCCAAATTCGCCCAGGCCGGCTATATCGTCTGTTCCAACGCATCCGCCTACCGTCAGGATCCGGATATCCCGGTCATTATCCCTGAAGTAAATGGCGATCATATCAGAATGGTTGAAGGACAGGCGGCCACCCGCGGCTGGAAAGGTCTGATCGTCACAAGCCCAAATTGCACGACCACAGGGGCCGCTATGCCCCTCAAGCCGCTGGACGAGGCTTTCACAATTACACGCGTTTTCATCACCAGCATCCAGGCTATCTCCGGCGCCGGCTATCCAGGCCTGGCATTCATTGATATGGTCGATAATCTCATCCCTTACATCCCTGGTGAAGAGAAGAAGATCGAGAGTGAAAGCCTTTTACTGTTAGGTCATTTATCCGGGAACACGCGCATCCCCTCAGATATAAAAATCAGCGCTCAAGCAAATCGAGGGCCGATAATGCACGGGCACACAGTATGTCTCTCAGTCGAATTCAAAGAAAAGCCCTCTCCGGAAGAAGCCATAAACGTTCTTCGTCACTATCGCGGACCAAAAATTGCCTGGGACCTGCCCAGTGCGCCACCCAGACCAATTATTGTCCGCGATGAACCGGATCGACCGCAGCCTCGTCGCGACCGCGATACCCAAAACGGAATGGTGGCTACGGTTGGTCGGGTCCGCCCCTGCCCTGTTTTTGACCTGAAGTTGGTTTCTGTGATTCATAATGCCATCCGAGGAGCAGCGGGCGGTTCTGTACTGAATGCAGAACTATTGTTTTCCGAGGGATATATCGCATGATCTCCTACGGTAAATCCACTGTCAGTCAATTTCTTGGAGACAGGATCGTCTTCCGCAGCCTGACACCCTGCGATTCCCGGATACCCGGCCTCGCTGATCTGCGTGAAAAATTAAAATTTCCGAAGGATTTCCTGCCCCGAAAATCCATGCCCGAATACGGCAAAATCATTGCTGAAATGGTTAGTTCAACCCATGAAAACTTGTTCCCCGGATCACCCCTTTCACGGATAATTTACATTGGTGATACCCGCATGAACGATGGACAGGCTTTCGTAAATATCTGTAAAGCATCAAATTGGCCTGGGGTCGCCTTCATCGGTGCTGATCAATCAGGTCCATTAGAAGTCAAAATGGAAGTTACCGGTTCAGGAAAAATATACAGCGCCACTCGCTGGAAAGCTTTGGAACAATTTGAATCCTACCTGGCCGATAATGGTTTCCCGGTGGATGAAGAGACCGCAGTCCTGTTCGATTTAGATAAAACAATCTTAGGTGCGCGCGGGCGTAACGATAAAATTTTGGATACCATCCGATTGAAAGCAGCCGAGGAGACCCTTTCAAACGCATTAGGAGATGAATTCAGTTCCTCTGTTTTTCAGAATGCATATAAGACCTTCAACCAGGTGGCATTTCATCCCTTCACAGCCGACAATCAGGATTACCTCGTTTATATCTGTTTGATGATCAGCAGCGGTTTCATCTCGCAATCCGATCTTGTGCAAATGGTCAGTCAAAAGCATATGCCCGATTTTTCAGATTTTCTGACCTATGTGAATGAAAAAAGGACTCTGCTGCCTAAAAAAGTTTGTGACATTCATCAAAATGTATATGCTCGTTTTCAAATGGGCGATCCAACCCCTTTCAAGTCATTCCGCGCCAATGAATACAAGCACATGGCCCAACATATGGGGAATCTTCCCGAAACTGCGCCAATCGAGCAAATCCTCACCAGCGAGATCGCCATTACCGGAGAAATTCACAATTTAGCCAGGCGTTGGGAAAGGCAAGGGATACTGCTATTCGGGCTTTCTGATAAACCCGATGAAGCGATCTTACCATCTGCGACTTTAAAGGCCCAGGGTTACCTGCCTGTACATCACATGATGACCCACGTGATAGGAGAAGAATAATGACCTACAACTGCTGGTATGAATGCCTCCACGACCATTCCGAACGCTACTCCATTTTTGATGTGATCTATCGCTGCAAAAACTGCGATGGGCTATTGGAAGTGGAACATGATATTGATGCGCTTAAGCAAAAGAGCGCAGAGGAATGGAAACAACTTTTCGATCAACGAACCCACTCAAAAGCGTTCCCATATGGGAGCGGCGTATGGGGAAAAAAGGAATGGATCGCGCCTTTAGTCAGAGATGAGAACATTATCTCATTGTACGAAGGCAACACCAATCTCTTCAATGCTCATATTCTTGGCCAGGAGATCGGCCTCCCCGATCTGTGGGTGAAGTTATGCGGCAACAGCCATACCGGTTCGTTCAAAGACCTCGGCATGACCGTTTTGGTATCAATTGTTAAGCAGATGATCGCTGATGGGAAGGATATCCGGGCAATTGCCTGCGCCTCCACAGGAGATACTTCAGCCGCGCTGGCGGCCTACGCTGCGGCTGCCAAAATTCCAGCTGTCATTCTCCTGCCACGCGCAAAGGTCTCCACCGCGCAGCTCATCCAGCCCATTGCCAACGGCGCAACCGTCCTCTCGCTTGACACCGATTTTGACGGCTGCATGAAAATCGTTCAGGAACTCACTGAGGACCCCACCATTTATTTAGCCAATTCAATGAACTCCCTTCGGATCGAAGGACAAAAGACTGTTGGCATTGAGATCATCCAACAACTCAATTGGCAAGTCCCGGACTGGATCATCCTCCCGGCCGGAAATCTGGGTAATGTCAGCGCTTTAGGAAAAGGGCTGTTAATGATGAAAGAGTTGGGTTTGATTGACCATCTGCCCAGGATAGCATGCGCGCAGGCAGCCAATGCCAATCCCTTATATTTAAATTATTTAAAAGATTACAAGGAATTCCAACCGGTAAAAGCGAAGAAAACACTTGCCAGCGCGATCCAGATCGGAAATCCGGTCAGTTACGAGCGGGCTGTGCGCATTCTTAAAGCCTTTGACGGCGTCGTGGAACAGGTGAGCGAGGACGAATTGGCTAATGCCGCCGCGCAAGCTGATCGCAGCGGATTATATTGCTGTCCGCACACAGGGGTAGCGCTTGGTGCACTGAGAAAGCTGATTGATAAAGGCATCATCAAAAAGAACGAGCGCGTGGTGGTCATCTCAACTGCCCATGGCTTAAAATTCTCAGAATTCAAAGTGCAGTATCACCAAAACCAGCTCGAAGAATGTTCCAGCCGGCTGGCAAATCCGCCAACGGAATTGCCGGCATCCTACGACGCAGTGATTCGGGCGATCCAAACCAAAATATGATTTTCCCAACTCAGGGATGACAAGCCCTAGCCCCGTTTCTTCTCACCCACCCGGTTCGAAACCACCAGGGTCAGCGCCAGGACGATCAATCCCAGGCAAGCCAGGGCAAAGAGCGTCAGGATCATTTGATAGCTCCCGACTTTATCAAAGATCACGCCCAGAAGCGAGGGAAATATCGTGCCGCCCAGACTGCTGCCGAGGAAAAACATTCCCGTCACCGCGCCGGTGACTTTCATGCGGGTTTCCCCCAGCGCTAACAAGGTCGGAAAAACCGAAGCCAGGGTTAAACCCAAACCCGCCGAACTGATCCAGAGCATCCAGGGCGAGACTGGCCAGATCATCCATAAAACCAGGAAGACGATTGTCAGGATGTAATTGCCCATCAGCCAGGTGCCGGGCTTGATCTTCCGGCTGAGAGGAATGGCGATCAGGCGGCCAAGGGTCAGCGCGCCCCAAAAAGCGGAATTCATATAGGAGGCAACGGCATCACCGGCAATCCCCAGCTTCGTGACATAGGTGAAGATCCAGCTACCATACCCTCCTTCTACGGCAACATACAGGAAGAAAAGCGCCATCATCAGCCCGACCAGCTTCATATCCGGCTTCTGTGCCGTTCCTTCCTTCTCGCTCCCTTCCGGGTTCACCGGTGAAGTCAGCAGGTTCAATCCCAGCAAACCCGGCAGGAAAAGGATCGCTAATGTCCAGAAAGGCCAGGTGATCACACCGCCTGCCAGGGACATCACTTTGTTGAGGATAATGGGCGCTAAAAAAGCACCAAATCCAAAGCAGAAATGGAGCGCGTTCATATACGGTCCTACCCGGGACTGGAATACCCATAACAGGTTCACATTCCCTCCGATATCCACCAACCCATTTCCGAAACCAAATACCAGGAAAACCAGCAGCATCAGGTAAAAGTTTTTCATCAATGGCGCCAGAATGGCACCGATCACCATTAAGATCAGGGCAATCGACATCAATCGGTGTCCCTTATAGCGGTCATAAAGCCGCCCACCGCCCGCCGAACCGATCAGGTAACCCAGGTTGCTGATAGTCAGGACAACGCCAATCTTGCTGATCGACACCCCCAAATTCTCGGCCAGCGATGGCAGCATCGGCCCCAAAGCCGCCAGAGCCAAACCCAATGCGATGAAACTCACTCCGTAGGTGCCAAATTTTAAACGGTCTTGCTGCCGTGATTGAGTTACCGGATTCGTCCCTTGCATGTGTTCTCCTGTCATCGAAGTCGGAATTTCCCAATCGTATCATCCCCAACTGGGTTGGTAAAGGGTAAACAGGCAATCAATAACTCGAAGGGGTGATATCTGTCATTTGTCACGATTGTGAAATTCGACTAATCTTATTTCTGTAGAGACACGATAAGGAGCCTAAATGGCTAGAGCGTTTTTCCGCACGGTAACGGGAGATGTCCCGGTAGACTCGCTTGGTATAGTCCTTCCCCACGAACACCTCTTTACAGACCGCAGGGGGCCGGAAAATGAGGGGTATGCCCAGGAAGATCCCGAACTTGTTCGTAAAATGATGTCGCCGTATCTAAAAAAAGCGGAGTATGCTGGGATCACAGCGCTGTTTGAATGCTCCCCCATTGGCATCGGTCGCAATATTGGCATCCTGACCCGGCTGGCATTTGAGACAAAGATCAAAATCATCGCGCCCACCGGCATTTATAGTGAAAGATTCACCCCGGCCATCTATAAATTTGAATCAGTTGATAAATTGGTGAAGATCTGGATTGACGAAATCGAGACAGGGATCGGCTTCACCGATCACAAGGCCGGCTTTATCATGATTGCGATCAGCGAAAATGGCCCAACGGCGCTGGAAGAGCGCAATATCCAGGCAGCCGTCCAGGTCAGCGTGGCTACCGGTGCAGCGGTCGCTGTCTATACCCCCAATGGCGAGACATCCCTTTTCGCGCTTGAAATGTTCAAAACTGCCGGTTTGCTCCCCAGCAAGCTGATTTGGCTGCATGCCAATGGCGAACAGGACCCAAAATACCACTTCCAGATGGCCGACCAAGGCGTTTATGTGGAATTTGACTGCCTGGGCCGCCCCTGTGACCCGCCCGACCCAATTTGTGATGGAATTGAAGGGCTTGTAGGTAAAGGTCTTGCAAAACGGATCCTGCTTTCCCAGGGTGCCGGGGCATTCCAACCCGGCGCGCCCAGCGGGATACCCGAAACAGGCATTCAGGGCTACACGGATCTGGTCAACAACCTCATCCCCAGCCTGCAATCCCGGGGATTGGACCTGGCCACGATCAATTTAATCACCAAAGATAATCCCAAACGGGCATTTGCCCTTAATTAACGAAAAAAGGCTGGGAATGAACTGCACCCACTAGACAAGACAGATAATAAAAAAGGCCTTCTGTGAGAGAAT
>CAYUSC010000047.1:15528-19477 GCA_964447265.1 uncultured Candidatus Brevefilum sp. | reverse complement strand
CCAGAACGATGTCGGCGGCATTGCCCAGATCCGAATCCGGGATATTGGTGATTGCCGCGGTCAGTGCGCCTTGTTTGCGCCCTTCCACCAGGACAGAGACGATATCCGGACTTTTGCCGCTCTGGCTGATCCCCAGTACGAGACTGTCCTCGAGATAAGGAGGTTGGTTATAGATGGTAAAGAGGCTGGGGGTTGCCAGGCTGACCACGAGCTGGTTATGCCCACCCAGCAGGTATTTCGCATAGCGGCCGGCATTGTCGCTGGTGCCGCGGGCGGCAATAAAGACATGGCGGATCCCGCGGGATTGGATCTCTTTCGCCAGGGCGTTGATGTTTATCTGGGTGTTCTCAATCAAGTTCCGGATCAGGTCGGGCTGCTGGTGGATTTCCTGATAGAGGTGGGATTCTTGAATGGGTTTCATGGGTTTCCTTTATGGCCTGACAATATTAACGGGATTAGTAAACGAGGTTATCCAAAACGAAATGGACCGCATCTTTGGTATCAAGGTTCTCCGTTTTGGAAAAGAGATCGCTGTCGCCAACCGCAGGGTTCTTCAACAGGCTCAATGACAGGTCCCGGGAGACCCCGGCATCGATGGAGCGCTGGATGGCGGCAGGTGGGGTGATTGCAGGATCAAGGTTCAGTAGATTACCGAAGAAATTGACCACTTCGAAGGCGGCTTCATAGGGGCCGGCGGAAAGATGAACGCCGTTCATGTTGATCCCGACCTCCGATTGGCCGTATTTATCCGGGTCGGCATTGAGCATTCCCCGGATCGAATCCGGTTTCGCCCGTTCGGGGAAGGTATCACCCACCAGACTGAATTTCATCCGCTCCCAATCGGTGTTCGTGTGCAGGAGCATCAGGAGGATGCGGTGGTCCGGCCGGGTGAAGTGGGCCAGTTGGGAGGGGTGAAAGCCGTTGACCAGCAGGATCGGCTGGCCCTGGAAGGTCTCTTCGACGAAGTAGAAGCCGCTGCGCATTTTCTCAGCGCCCTTCCCAAACCACACCTCCGAAAGCGTATCCAGATTGGTGTTGAAAACTTTCAGGAATTCATGACCGCCGAGGATCCTGTGAGCGCCGTAATCTTTCAGGCCCAATTTGGCAAACATCGCCTGGCGGGTTTCGGCGTCAATCATGGTGGAGGCCATCCGGGAGAGCTGATTGATGAAGCCGTAATGGCGGTTCATGATCTCATATTGCTCAAGCACCGCGCCAGGCACAATGGCCGCGCCGCTGATGGTCACTTTGTATTCCGTAAATTTCTCCTGGATCAGTTTCAGGCTGTTTTCGATCTTGGCGTCATCCTGCACATCCAGCAGCTCAGGCTTGATGAAAAAGACCAGTTCGTTTTCGGTATTGGTCTTACCAACTTCAATCGGCTGGATAATCTCCGCACCTTCTGCGGAGCGGATCTTTGCGATGGTGGATGAATGGAAAATTGGATTTTCTGGCATGCAGACCTCTTTTTTCTTGTGATTAGCCTAATTATACCCAGAACGAAGAGAGCAATAAAAAAGGTGCAAGCCCAAACAGCCTGCACCTCACTTTGCAGATTTGATCAATTTTATGGGTAATAACAGATACCGTAGCCAAAAAGGAGCTTTTCGGTGGCTGTGTTATTACGAGCATAAATTTGCCAGGCGTTTCCAGCGATGGTCTCGTTATAAATTACTGCACCTGTGTTGACGGCAAAACCGCCACCGGTTACATACGTGCCGGATGGACAATCCATCACAAGATGTTCGATATCTCCGGGTGGGACCTCCCCGCTGGTGTTGCTCACTGAGCCGGTGGAGCCAGAGGAGCCATCCAGGCAGACTGCATAGACATTGACCAAAGGTGAACCGCCGCCGTCATTTTGCACATAGATCTGCCAGCCGTTACCGGATTTGGACGAGTTATAGAGCGAGACATTGGTATCGGTGCCGATTACCCAACCGCCACCGGTTACAACGGACCCACCGGGGCAGTTGGCGATAATTTGAGTATAGGTGCTGGCGTTGATATATTTCTGGGTGTATTCCACATCCGTTGTGCCACCGCTATTATGCAGACACACGGCATAGACATTAACAGCCTTATTCGAAGCAGTGGTGTTCGTGGCATAAACCCGCCACCCGTTGCCATCTTTGGTTGAATGCCAGACCCGGACACCGTCATTGGCGGCGTAACCGCCTGAAACAACGACAGAACCGGCTGGGCAATCCACCGTGGTGTGGACTGTTGCACCCGCACTAATTGATAGACCTTCATATTGCTGGCTGACGGAGACCGGTCCGGTGGTAACGGTTGGCGTGACGGTGGATGTTGCAGTTGCATTGGGGGTCGTGGTGGCATTCTCGGGGATGACAATCACCACCGTCAGGGTTGGGCCGAAGATCGTGCCATCGGAGGCCCTGATGCGCCAGGAGGAGGTGTAGGTCCCGGGGGAAGCTGGGGCGGTCATATCCACGCTGAGATCGCCATTACTGCCGCTCGTGACCATCGGAATGGCCTGGGGCGATGAGGCGCTGAGGAGATCGTCGCTGGCATGGACCAACTGGTAACCCACCCAGTCACAGGTGCCGGTATTGGAGACCCGCCAGATCTTGGTGAAATTAGAGCTTGCTGTCAGCACGGTATTATCCGGGATGGTGATATCCGAAATAAATGAGGCATTATTGGTGCAGCCGATGGAAGTGGTTTGGGTTTGTTCAAGCCCCTGCGGGGTGTGGGTGATGGTCGGTGATGGGGTCTCGAGAGTTGATTCCAGGGAAGGTACGACGGTCAGCGCGATGCTCACGGGTTCGGAATGATTCCCTTTAGCGTCATAGGCCACCACAGAGATGATCACGTTGCCTTCTTCGGTGGGTGTGTAGGGCTGGTCGGCGGTGAATTCCTTAGGCGTGCCATCAGGCGGTTCTACGGTTTCAAGTAGAACGCCGTTGATATAAAGCTCCACAGAAGAAATCCCCCTGGAGGAGGTTGCCACGGATACGATCCGAGCTTCCTGCCCCAGGACGATTGCCTGACCGTTCTCGTGGCTGGTGATTGTGATGGCCACGGCTGAGCGGCTGGGCAGATTGCAGCCCACGAGGGTCAGGATCAGGAGGGAGGAAAGCAGGATAAATTTTAAACGGATGGATTGTTTCATTTTCACCTCTTTACGTATATTTTAAATTTTCGAACAATGCCAGTGGGAAAATGGTGAATTTATCAAAAGTTAAAAGAGTTCAGCTTGTTTGGGAGACGAGGATTCGTGCCAGGCTTCGGTCAGATTGCCATTATGGAGGATGTGGGTCACTTTGATGGCGCGATTCAGTAAGGTTTGGGCAATGACGTTCTGACGGATGCAGTGGGCGGGGTCGCCTTCCGTGCAAAGCAGGGCGACCTGCCGTTTTTCGGCCGCCTGAAGGACGGATGCGACCGCTTCAAGATAGGCCTGGGCAGAATCCTGCTGGGGAGACTGTCCGTGGGGCGTGACAGCCTGGTTTTTATCATTAAATTTATGGCCCAGATAGGTATAGCGGATGCCCAGAGGCTTGAGCAGCTGCGAGAGGCGCGACTTATTGCTCCAGGGAGCTCTTCGGCTGTAAGGGATGCTGCGAATGTCGATGATTTGAGTGATGTTATTCGCCTGGATCAGTGAGACGAACTTCATGAAGGATAGATTGCCGTGCCCAATTGTATAGATGACTTCCGGCATACTTCATTATATAAAGAATGGAGGGGATAAATCAATATCTGACAGGTTGGGAAAAGGTTTAGATATTGGATATTGTAAGGTGCGCTCCGTGGTAAGGGACCTATCAACCAAGGTTAAGGCTTCCCCTTGAGGGGAAGCTGTCTGCGCAGCAGACTGATAAGGTGAGGACGTGTCCCCCCTCATCCGGCGTTTCACGCCACCTTCCCCACCGCCCCCGCATGAAATGAGGGGGCTTCGTCGCTTTCGCTCCTTGGGGGAAGG
>CAYUSC010000047.1:0-15428 GCA_964447265.1 uncultured Candidatus Brevefilum sp. | reverse complement strand
TCGTCGCTTTCGCTCCTTGGGGGAAGGGTGCCGAAGGCGGGATGGGGTTGGGGAAAGCCATCTGAATAAATCAATTCCGTCACTTGCGCTGCGCGGCACGTGACCTACAGATGGGCATGGAAAACACTTATAAAAAGGGGATATATGGGAAAAATAAAAAAGTCACGCTGGAAGTGTGACCTACGAAAAATGAAAATCAGGTTGGCCTGTAAGCCGCATTCTGTCCGGCGGGAATCCCGCCTGGATGGACATCTATCTAGGCAGTGGGTTGCCCCAAAGCTCCAGCAGTCTACCCGGAGATGATTGGGAAACGGGTGCTTCCCGCCCGAAGGCTTCTCTCCTGCTTGACCTTGCACCGCACGGGGGTTACCTGGCCAGGCGCATTACGGCGCCTGCCGGTGGTCTCTTACACCACCTTTTCACCCTTACTCCCCAAGGGGAGCGGTTTGTTCTCTGTGGCCCTGTTCCAAACGTTTACACGCTTCCGGGCGTTACCCGGCGTGCTGCCCTGTGGTGTGCGGACTTTCCTCGCAACCGAAGTCACGCGTCCATCCGGCCAACCTGATTCCATTATAACGGATGAGTATTATACGCTGTTAATTTCAGATTGGCTTAAAGGAATCTCGAAAAGGGAAACGAGAATCTTGACTTGATTGGTCGGATTAATGTATGCTGGATGAAAATGACATTTAGGAGGACTTTCGGATGAATGACTCTTATTCCAATAAACAACTGCAGGAAGTGATGGAATCCGCCAAACGGATGAATGTTGAACTGGATGAAGCGGAGGCCATCGCCTGGCTGGACGCAATCCACAAGGCCGGTGAAGGTCACGATATCGTGATTGATGAGCGGGCGGGCGTCTTTGGCCAGAATATTGCCATGCTGGATTTCAGCCCTGAACGCCTGGAGTATTTCCGCACGATTGGCGGTCTGGTGGAGTTCTTTGATGTCCCCGGCAAGGTCGAGACGGCGCTGGCGCTTTCCGGCTCTTCCGCTCAATCGAAAATCCAGCGCTATCCCGGCGATTGTGACTATTTTGAGCGGGTCAATATTATCGCGCCGACCAAGGAGGAAGCCTGCCAGATCCTGGCAGAGATCATGCGGGAGAAAGCTTTGGATTTCCGACAAGGTCCTACCTATCAATTGATCGAAGTCAAGTTGGGTTCATACCCCGCGCCCTTTGTTCAGGGCAAGGCTACAATAGCTGCCGGATCGCCGATCTCCTGGCGTCCGGATGAGATTGAGAATGGAAAGAAGGTGGGCTTCACCGAAGATGGCAAGCCTTTTGAGATCCTTTGGGATGAGGCCGCCCAAAACCCGGGTTGGTGCAAGTTGGATTGGGTGGTAGCCGACCCGATTCGGGGTTCGCTGGCCAACGCCAGCAACATGCTGGATGTGACCTGGGAAGCACCGGACGGCACCATCACTCCGTTGGACGGGTATCTGGACCCCTATTTCCAGGAAGTTTATTTACAGGCCGAATCGGTGCCGATTTTCTCCAAGTTGGCCCAGCATGTCAGCGCGGATGCGCTGGATGATTACGTCAAGGCGCTGGAAGGGGAGGTCCGCAAATATGTGACCAAGCATATCAATTACGGCAAGGCGGCCAAGCGGATGTACAACATCTTCCGCCTGACGGGACGCTATGAAGAGGCTGTGTTCCTGCGGGAATTGTTCGATGAGCCGACCTCGATGCTCTACCAGGTCTGGTCGCTGATCCGCACGGTGGATGATGCCGTGCATATCAATGCGGCATTTGAGCAGGAAAAGCTGCTCCAGCAGGCTGAAGACCTGATGCTGGAGGTGATCCGGGTGATGGAAGATGCCCGGGAGGCTGAAATTGTCTCCAGGATCCTGCGTTTCCGGGATGCGATTAAGAATCAGCAGAATTATGACGATCTCAGCGCTCAGGCCGAAGCCGCCCGAGAAGAATTGATCAATGTGGTCAATAATTTCTTCTATGACCGGCTGGTGGCCGTCCCGCAGATCAAAACCTATTTGGAGCAATTCCAGCTTGACGACCATTAAGGTTGGACCATCAACATACTGGACAAATTGCAGCGGGTCAGGTAAAATATTCTTTCGTAATTATAAGAAGATTGATCCAGAAAGTGTTTGGAGGAAGTACCTTGGCAAATATTAAATCGCAGATCAAGCGCAATCGTCAGAATGAAAAGCGACGTCTTCAGAACCGTGTTTATCGTGGCAGCGCACGTAAAGCCATCCGCAACACCCTTGTTGCGATTGAGTCCGGTGAACCGGAAGATGCCCGCAGCAAAGCCATGGCTGCCATGAAAGCCCTGGACAAAGCCGCTGCGAAAGGCGTTATCCACAAAAATAACGCAGCACGCCGCAAGAGCCGCCTGATGAAGCAGCTCAATAGCATGGAGTAAGTCGGCAGACTTCACCGTCAGCAGACTTCTTCAATGTATTGAAGTAAAATTAGCGGGAGCGAATTCGCTCCCGCTTTGCGCTTTTGGAAAAGGAGAACGCGATGAAAAACAGAGCTCGATTGGTTGGTCTCATTTTAATTCTGGCTTTATCGGCCTGCAGTCTGCCCACCCAGGCCGTTGAAACGCCCACTGTTGAGGAAACAGCTGTCGCCCATTCCACCGAAGAAACCGTCACGGAGGTGGCGACAGAGGTTGCAACAGAGGAACCGGTTGCAACCGAAGCGCCGGAATTACCACTCCCGATTGTTTATGGCGTTGGCGAGGAACTGGTGGTGCTGGATCCGGCTACAGGAGTGGAGATCAATCGCTTAACTGCACCGGGGTTTGGGTATGGCGGGAATGGGGGCGTTTCCGCTAATGGCGTTTTCTATATTGATTCGGATTATCAGAATGCCTACCGGGTGGGTTTTGATGGCGTCGTGCAGCAATTGCTGTTCCTCAACCCGGATGGCGGTTATTTTGAGGGCGTGATCCTGCCTTCACCGGATGGTTCCAAAATTGCGCAGGGGGCCGTGCTGAGCTTTGACGCCAGCGGCAGCCAGGTGCAGCTAAAAGTTATCAATGTTGATGGTACGGGAGAACAAATCCTGGTTGATTCCACGCTGGATCGGCCTTTACGCCCAACACCGCTCAAATGGTCTGCGGATGGTGAAACCCTTTACTATGTGAATGTGATTGAAGGCATCGAGGGTTATGGCGGCCAGGACCTGATCAAGGTTGATATTGGAACCGGCGTCAGCGAGACGATCTTTTCGGCCGCGGGCAGCCTGATGTCTACGTCGGTGTCCCCCAATGAGTTGTATGCCGCTCGGGCAATTTCCGGCGAGCCGCTGGGAATTGTTATTCACGATCTCACCACAGGTGCGGAACAGACGGTGACTATCCCTGATGCATACCGGCAAGTTTGGCAAATGGTTTGGGCGCCGGATGAGAGCGCCTTACTGGTGACGGTGGGGCTGGGAATGTTCGTGGAAGGAGACGTTTACAGTGTTCTCAGGATTGATATGACCACACTGGAGACCTCCTACCTGGTGATGGATGACGCCAACCTGCTCAATGCAGTTGCCTGGCAGGTGTCGGAAACGATCTGGTTCCTGGATAGTGACAGCACGCTTTGGAAGATGAATGCCGGGGACCTGACCCTCACGATGGTCGCGACGGATGCCCGTTTTATTGCAATCAGTCGGTGAAAACCTCAATAAGGGCTGGCCTTCGCGATAGGCAATGTTATAATACGGTCTGTTCCGATTCGAATGAATAAAAGAGAAAGCATGTTTGATCAAGAAAAAGCACAGATTGCAGAACAAATCAAAACTTACCTGAACCAGCAGGGGATCGAAGACGGCAATATCGAGTTCCGTCAAATCCCTTTCAGCGGAGAATGGGGTCTGGCGGTTGCCTTATTCCCAATTGCCGCGGCGGAAGCCCGAACCGGAAAAAAGGTCATCGTCCCACAGCGAGCCACGGAGCTGGCGGAAGGATTGCAGGCTGCTCTGAATCCTGCCGGGTTGGGGCTTTCTCACATCGAAGCGGTGAAGGGTTATCTCAATCTGTATTTTTCCACGGCGGAATATGCCCGCCGGGTGGTGGACACCGTCCTGACTGAGGATGGAGACTATGGCCGCGGGGCTGAGAAGCACCAGACGGTCATGGTGGAATATTCGCAGCCCAATACCCATAAATCCTTCCATGTCGGTCACCTGCGCAACGTGATCCTGGGCGGCAGCGTCTGCCGGATCCTGGAATTCGCGGGAAATGAAGTCATCCGGGCGAATTATCTCGGCGACATTGGCCTGCATGTGGTCAAGTGGATGTGGAATTACCTCAAGAACCACAACGGGGAGCAGCCCGGCGCGGACAAGACCCACTGGATGAACGAGATTTACGCCGAAGCGGATCGGCTCTTCCAGGAACCTGAGAACGAGGCTGAGGTCCGCGCGCTTTATGCCCGCTGGAATGCCCGTGATCCCGAAATTGTCGAACTCTGGAAAGTCACCCGCCAGTGGTCACTGGAAGGCTTTGAGCAGATTTACGCCATGCTGGGTGAACATTTCGACCGGATCTATTTCGAGAGTGAAGTGGAAGATTCCGGCTCGGAACTGGTGGAACAGCTCATTTCGGATGGCCTGGCAACGGATGGCCGCCCGGAGGAGCCGGTCTTCATAGATCTGGATGCGGCTTTGGGCACTGAGGATGAATATCGGGTGCTGGTGATCCTGCGCTCCGACAGCTCTTCCCTTTATGCAACCAAGGACCTGCCGCTCGCCATTCAGAAATTCAAGGAATATCATCTGGACCGCTCAATCTATGTGATTGACGTGCGCCAGTCGCTCTATCTCAGGCAGATCTTCAAGACTCTGGAACTTCTGGGTTATGCCTGGTCGGATAAGCTCTACCATCTCGCATATGAGCTGGTGAACCTGCCCGGCAATGTGACGATGGCCTCCCGCGAGGGGACGGTGGTGCTGTTTGATGACCTGGTGGCCGAAGCAACTGCTCGCGCCAAGCAGATCGTTGAGGAGAAAAATCCCGAGCTGGCGGATGACGCCAAGGATTCAATTGCTCTGGCGGTCGCTTTGGGCGCCTTGAAATACACGATGCTTTCCAGGGATAACACCAAGGTGGTCACCTTTGATTGGGATGCCGCGCTGGACTTCAACGGCCAGGCTGCGCCCTATATTCAGTATGCCCATGTCAGGGCGGGCAGCATCCTGCGTAAGGCAGGCACGGAAATGCCCGATGCGGTGGCTTTCCCCACCAACCTTGAAAAGACCGAGGTGGACCTGATAGAATTGATGACCCGGCTGCCGGCAGAAGTGCAGCGGGCCGCGGAAGACCTGCGACCGCTGGTGATCGCCAACCTGGCTTTTGACCTGGCCAAGGCCTTCAATGATTTCTATAACACCTGTCAGGTGCTGAACGCTGAGCCGGAAGTCCGGAGTTACCGGCTGCGCCTGGTGGCTGCGGCCAAACAGGTGATTGCAACCAGTTTGAACTTACTGGGCATCGAAGCTCCCAACATGATGTAAAGATGCCCGTTTACGTTAACCAACCAAAATTAGATAAGGAGTAGAAACTTCAATGGCACGAATTCGAACCATCATCATGGGCGCTGCAGGGCGAGATTTTCATAATTTCAACACCTTCTATCGCGACAATCAGGATTATGAAGTCATCGCTTTCACAGCCACCCAGATCCCCAATATCGAGGGTCGAAAATACCCTGCGGAATTGGCCGGCAAACTTTATCCGGCTGGCATCCCGATTTATCCCGAATCCGAACTGGTCAAACTCATCAAAGAGAATGATATCGACCAGGTCGTTTTTGCGTATAGCGATGTCCCCGGGGAATATGTGATGCACAAGGCTGCCTTGGTGAATGCGGCCGGGGCTGATTTCCTCCTGATGGGGACCGATAAAACCCAGATCAAATCCACCAAACCCGTCGTGGCTGTTTGCGCCGTGCGGACCGGTTCCGGCAAGAGCCAGACCACCCGCCGGGTCTCCCTGATCCTGCGCGATATGGGCTACAAAGTGGCTGCTATCCGGCACCCCATGCCCTATGGCGATCTGGTGAAGCAGAAGGTGCAGCGCTTTGCCGATTACAGCGATCTGGATAAGCACGAATGCACGATTGAAGAGCGCGAGGAATATGAACCCCATCTGGATAACGGCGTTATCGTTTATGCCGGTGTGGATTATGAAGCGATTTTGCGCGAAGCTGAGAAGGAAGTGGACATTGTCCTTTGGGATGGCGGCAATAACGACTTCTCCTTCTACGTCCCCGATCTGCTGATCGTCGTGGCTGATCCTCATCGTCCCGGCCATGAGACCCGCTATTATCCCGGCGAGACCAACGTCCGGTTGGCGGATGTTTTTGTGATCAACAAAGTTGATACGGCTAATCCGGATGATGTGATCACCGTCCGTGATAATCTGTATGCCCTCAACCCCGATGCGATGGTGATTGAAGGAGCCAGCCCGTTATTCGTGGATGACCCGGAGGCCATTCGTGGCAAACGAGTTCTGGTTGTGGAAGATGGACCCACGCTGACCCACGGCGGCATGGCTTATGGCGCCGGTTATGTAGCTGCCCGCCGCTTTGGCGCTGGTGAAATTGTGGATCCCCGGCCTTATGCGATTGCTTCCATCAAAGAAACCTATGAAAAATATCCCGAGACCGGTCAGATCCTGCCCGCGATGGGTTACGGCGACAAGATGATGCGCGATCTCGAAAAGACCATCAATAAGGCCGATGTGGATCTGGTTATCAGCGGCACGCCGATTGACCTGACCCGGATCATCAAGATCAATAAACCGATCCAGCGGGTCCGCTATGAACTGCAGGAAATTGGCGAGCCAACCCTCGAATCGATCCTGACGAAGAAATTCGGTAAATAGCCCTGTTGCTCTTTCAGTAATTTCAACGGGGTTGCCTTCTGGCAGCCCCGTTTTGATTTTAATGCGGTAAGATTAACACCTGTGACGAACAACTAATTAAATTCATTACGAAGAGTGAAAATTACCCATGTTCTTTGATGAAGCAGAAATCTATGTGCAATCCGGCCGCGGCGGCGACGGGATGGTCCATTTCCACAAGGAAAAATACGTTCCACGAGGCGGCCCGGACGGGGGGGATGGCGGTCGCGGTGGGGATGTAATCCTCGAAGTCAATCCCAAGATCAACACCTTATTTGATTTTAGCCATCGGGCGAGTTACGTCGCCGAGGATGGCAAACCGGGCGGGCCGAACAATATGAGCGGGAAATCCGCCTCTGATCTGGTGATAAATGTGCCGCCGGGAACGCTGGTATTTGACACCCAGTCCGGCGATTTACTGGGCGATCTGGTGGATGATTACCAGCAGTTAGTTGTCGCCAAGGGCGGCCGCGGCGGCAAAGGCAACCAGCATTACGCCACCAGCCGCAACCAGGCCCCCCGGATGGCGGAAAAAGGTGAGCCTGCTGTTGAAAAGACCCTGCGCCTGGAATTGAAGATGATCGCCGATATCGGCATCGTGGGCGTGCCCAATGCGGGCAAGTCCAGCCTGCTAGCGGTGGTTTCCAATGCCAAACCGAAGATCGCCAATTATCCCTTCACGACCCTCTCACCAAACCTCGGCGTGGTTCGGCTGGATCACGATGCCGTGATGGTGTTGGCGGATATTCCCGGATTGATCGAGGGTGCGCATCTGGGTGTGGGGCTTGGTTTTGCTTTCCTGCGCCATGTCCAAAGGACGCGGGTGCTGGTTCACATGCTGGACGGCCTTTCGGAAGACCCGATCTCGGATTTTTCACAGATCAACAGCGAAATGGCGCTTTTTGATGAAAAAATCGCCGATAAACCTCAGATCGTCGCTTTTAATAAGATGGATTTGCCCTCGGTGCAGGAACGCTGGCCGGAGGTCCGGGATGAGATTGAAGGGCTCGGGTATGAGATCCTTCCGATTTCAACTGTGACCCATGAAAACGTGAACACCCTGATGTGGAAAACGTATACTATGCTGGTAAACGCGCCGGAACCCGAAGCGGTCGAAGAAATGCCGGTTTACCGGGCTTCGGAAGACCCGCGGGCTTTCACGGTCGAACAGACCGAAGAGGGCTGGGTGGTCAGCGGTGAGGCGATTGAACGCGCTGCGGCGATGACTTATTGGGAGCACCGGGAATCTGTGCGGCGGTTCCAGCGCCTGATGGAGAACATCGGTGTGGAGGACGCGCTGCGTGAGGCTGGCATTGAAGAGGGCGATACCGTCATGATCGGTGATTTCGCCCTGGAATGGCAAGATTGAGATGACCTCCAAACGCCTGGGCATTTTTGGCGGCACTTTTGATCCACCCCATATCGGACATTTGATCCTTGCGGCAGAAGCCAGGGACCAACTGAACCTGGACCAGACGATTTGGGTGCTGACCCCGGATCCGCCCCATAAGCAGGGGAGTGATATTGCCTCTCTCGAACACAGGTTGGCGATGGTGGAGCTGGCGATTGCGGATGACCCCGGTTTCGTGCTCTCCCATGTGGATATTGACCGCCCCGGTCCGCACTATGCTGTGGATACGGTGAAAATCTTACGGCGATTTTATCCGGGAGATGAACTGATCTATCTAATGGGAGGGGATTCGCTCCAGGACCTGCCTCACTGGTACCATTCGGAAGAATTTCTATCCGTTTTGGATGGAATTGGCGTGATGCGCCGTCCGGGAGATGAGATTGATCTATCCGAGTTAATGGAGGCGCTGCCGATGCTTTCGGATAAGCTGAATTTCGTCACAGCCCCCTTGCTGGAAATTGCAGCCAACCAGGTCCGGCGTCGGGTGGCTGACGCGCGCGCCTATCGATATTACCTCACACCGGAGGTTTATCGCTATATCCGTGAAAAAGGCTTATATCAGGATTAGCTGGTCTGATTATCCTGGGGGGAAGAGATGCTGGGAATTAATCCCATTTCCTGAGCTTTGAGGATGGCTGCGGCGCGGCCATGAACCTGTAATTTCAGATAGATTTTATGCAGGAAATTCCGCACAGTGGGGTTGGCGATATCGAGCCGTTCCGCCAGTGTGGCCGTGCTCTCATCCGGGTAGGCTGCGCAGACGGAAAGGACCTCCAGTTCGCGGGGGGTGAGCGTGAGATCCGCGGCATGTCCATTGAAGAAAATATCCCGAACGCGATTACTCATATAGCTGCCGCCCTCGGCCAGAGTCTCGATGATCTTGCCCAGATTACGGATGCTGTCATAGTCATCCTTAAGGATATAACCGCTGGTATCGGCTTCAAGGATGCTCTTGATCATGGCTCTCTGCGAGTGCATGGAGATCACGAGGATGGAAAGCTCCGGGTAGGAGGATTTAAGTTCGGATAAAAGCTGGTGGATGGGCTGGATATTGCGATTTTCTTCGCTGATGGGCACGTTAATATCCAAAATCAGCATATCGACTTTTTTCTTTTTAAGTAGTGGTTTCAAACATTCGCTGAAAAGGCAACTGCCTACTATTTTTATATTGGAATACTCGGAAAGGCGGTGAAAATAACCGTCGATGGTTGCCTGATGGTCTTCTAAAATTGCGAGATTAATCGTTTCTGCCATAGATTTCCCCTTTCAAATAAAGAATAGTACCTATCTATTCTATCAGGAAATAAATTGAAAGCAATAGCGTTGGAGAAGCGATTCCTGGCCTTAAAAAGCTCACTGACCGGGTGAGGGGGGCACCCGGCCAGCGAGTGACTAAATTAAACCATAGGTTTAATCATTTGTCAATAATGCAATAATCAATTGTTTAGTGGTTCCGTCCTATGAATCCAGATGGATCAATGTGACATTGCCTACCGCCATATCCAGATTAATAGTCAGCGTTGGGCCTTCTTCCAGGGTGGTGTAGGTGTCATCGGAAAGCAGCCAGGTGCCTTCGGTGTTGATATTGCTCACAGTGCCGTCATTGATAATCACAGCCTTTATCCCGGCGGGGATGATAATGGTGATATTGCTGATGGTGGCCTTGATATGCACAGTGGCATCATGCGAGAGTGCCCCAGTGAAGTCGAGGGTATAATCGCCCGCCCCAGCAGAGATGGTCATGTTGTTGAAATTGGCATAACCCAGGCCAGAGAGTTCGGCAGAAGAAGCGCCGGTGGTGAAGATGAATTCATCCATTACAACGGGATTGGGAGCGTCAAAATGCAGATTGGTTTTACTGGCGCCCTGAACGATCCTGAGATTCGTGAGCTGTAACCCGGTCAGGTTGAAGTTGTTTTCACTGGCGCCGCCCTCAACCGAAAGACTAATCGGCAGGAGAGAAGACAGGGCCAAATCCCATTCATTGACGATATCCTTGGTTGGGATTCCGGAAATCTTGTAGGGGTTAACCTGTTTGATCTCAAAGTAGTTATTGCTGCGGGTGACCTGGGGTTCCCAATCCTCGACATTGTAATTGATCGCTCCCGAAACCAGTTTGGTTGATCCGGGGGTGATGTTGAATGTGCCACCGGTCATGGTGAAGGCCAGAGCGGTCTCGTTTTGATTGGTGGGCAACGCTTCGTCAATCATCACCGTTTGGGTATCGATCGTTTTCATTTCAATATTGCTGATTGAGCAGGCAAAGCTGGACAGAGCCAGAGCGATGATCATAAAAATGATTGGTTTTTTCATAAGTATCTCCTTCTCACACAAGGCAGCAATTGTCATGCCAGTTTGAGGGATATGGGGCAGGTCCGGATGATCAGGATTCTACCTGGTTTTGGTCCGTTTCAGGTTCCCCGGAATTTTCAAAAGTTAGGATTTCCTGACCGTCGCCGACAGGTTGTTCCGGCCGCGGGTATGGGTTGGTGCCGAAAAGGGTCACCACAGCCATTCCCAGGCCAAAGAGCGCCGCCAGGATCACAATGGTCCAACCCAGGCATGGGATCATCCAAAGGCCGCGAGCCAGCAGATAGAGGGTCAGATTCCCTATGACGGCCGTCAATACGGGATGCCAGTTGGTCTTGAAGATGCTGGAGGCCATTCGCTTGCCCAGTTCATAGCCCAGTGCCAGCCAGCCAACCAGCAAAGCCATCGCAAAAGCCAATGCGCTCAGAACCACAACGGGGACCAGGCAGATGGTCAACGTAAGGATCACACCGCCAATCGCCATAACGGCAGCGGTGAGCGCACCAATTCCTAACATCGTCCAGGGCTTGACTGAAAGCGCCTGACTCATCACTTCTGCGGATTTAGGCAGGATGAGCATGAGCAACGCGCCCAGCGCCACAATTGCCAAAAGCTGGCCGATCTCACGGGTGATGCGGGTGAGGGTGGACATGATCCCATAGGAAGTGGTTTGGACAACCTGCGGTGCGGTGACATCCGGAATTTCAATTTCAGAATTGGGAAGTGTAAAGCCTTGAATGATATCGCCCTCGATGACGGCACCATCGCTGACATTGACATAGCTGCCGGGGGAGACCAAATCGCCTTGTATGTGGGCGTTTTCGGTTAATGTCACTGTCCCGCCCACAGCAGTCAGGCTGCCTTGAACCTTGCCATCCAGGGTGACCACGCCGCCGACCACCAGCACATCACCGGTGACAATCGCGCCTTCGTTGACATTGACCACCCCGCCAAAGACATTCAGATCACCATTGAGGATCTCGCCATCATTGAGGGTATATGTCTCGCCGAAGATTGTCCTGCCATCTTCATCTGGAGCAGCGAGGGCGGTTTGGGCGGGAATGAGTAATGTAAAAATCAGCACCAATGCGAGGACATGAAGGACCTTTTGGAATTTTTTCATCGCTCAATGACTCCTTCTTTGGCGGGTTGATAGATCTTGATCAGTGAACTGAACCAGGTGACGAACAGAGCAAGGGAGGCCGAGAGGCCACCGAAGCCAAGGATGGCCAGGAGGGGCAGTAACAGGGGGAAGGATTGAACCACGGAGCTGAGGACATCCCAAAGGTGATTGATCCTGGCAATTGATCGGGCAAGGCTGGCGAAGGTTTGGCTGATTTGATAGGTGAAGGAGGTGCTGAAAATATTGAAGATTGCCAGACCGATGAAAATGAACAAGGTCAGGCCAACAAGCCCCAACGTCAGAATCAACATCTTGCGCTGCTGTTGCTGCTGTTTTCTGAAAGCCAGACGCTGCTGCCAACGCAGGTTGAACCCTGGTGCGGGTTCGGGTTCGCGGCTGGAGGACATCAGGTTTTGCACCTGGCTCCACGAGATGGAAAGCTTCCGGCACTGCTGGCAGTCTTTCAAATGGGCCTGCAGTGCTTTGACCTGTTCCTCTTCTAAATTCTCTTCTGACAATAACCAGGTTTCATATGGCTGGTGACTCATCAGGTCTCCTTTCTCTCACCGGCAGGGTGGCTTCGGCGGCCGTCATCCCATTTGCCAGGGCTTGGCGGGCACGGAAGAGCCTGCTTTTGACTGCGCCAATGCTCAGATTGAGGCTTTCGGCAATCTCGACTTCTGAGTATTGATGCCAATACCGCAGGATGATGGCAGCGCGGTCGGTCGGTTTGAGCTCGTTCAATAATTTTTGAATCATCGCTTCCTTTTCCCGAGACCGGAATTCATTTTCCGGGTTGGGCGTGTTGTGGTCGGCAATGATCTCTGCTGGGAGCGCGTCCGTGGAGATGGTATCCAGCCTGCGCTTTCGCATCTGATCAATACAATAATGAGATGCAATTGACAGCAGCCAGGTTGCAAAAGAACGATCCGGGTCATACCGTTTTAAATGGTTATAGGCCCGAATGAAGCTTTCCTGAGCGGCGTCTTCGGCTGCTTTGCTGTTCCCCAGCATGCGATAGCATAGGCTGAAGACCGGCCTCTGGTATTTCTCAACCAATAGACCGAAAGCCGAATCGTCTCCATCCAGCGCTTTGGTGACCCAAAGGGCTTCTTGTTCTTCCACAAAGTCTCCTTGTCGCTCCTCTACTAGGATATACGGGATTCAATTAAAAAAGTTGCAGGGAATTTTAACCTGAGGAGTAATTTAATTATAGGTAAATGTCGAAGGGCTGAACCGGTCAAACGGACAGGGTCAGCCCCACCAGGACGTAGGGAATTATGAGAATTGGACGCTAACTACCATCCATTTAAGGCGAAATGGGGTTAAAAAACCATTTCTTCCCGACCGGATAGCCGATCGCTGATCCTTTGGACCACAATATCAAGGTGCTGGGTCTGGTGGACAAAGTCCAGGTCATCGCTGCGGATGGTGAGAACCGGGCAGAGGTCGAAGCCACTGATCCATTCCTCATAAAAGCGCGCCAGGAGGGCGAGGTAGTCCTCGCTTATCCCGGTTTCAATATTACGGGCCCGCCGGCGGATACGTTCCATCAGGACAGGGACCGGCGCTTCAAGATGAATCAGAAGGTCAGGTTTGGGCAGGTGGGCGACGATCAGGCTGTAGAGGCGGAGATAGGATTCATAGTCCCGGTCGTTCAGGTTGCCCATGTGATGCAGAGCGCGGGCGAAGATATGGGCATCTTCATAGATGCTGCGGTCGAGAATGGCGGATTCGGGGAGTTCTGCCAGGTGGATGTGTTGATCGGCACGATGGCCGAGGAAATAGACCTGTAAGTGGAAGGACCAATCCACCATACTCTGATAGAAATCCGGCAGGTAGGGATTATCGACAACGGATTCATAGGCAGTGACCCAGCCGAGTCGATCGCCGATCCGCTCCGTGAGAGATGTTTTCCCGGCACCAATATTTCCAGCAAGTAAGATCAATCGTTTAGGCATTAAGGTTCCAATCTATAAGAGTGAGTTCATCCAGACCAGCCGGTTTTTTTTCTGAGGTTAATGGGTCCCGTTTAAACGGGCAGATTTCGCTTCAGGAACAGCTTGACCATGGTGAGATAGGGCTGGTATTGCTCGTAACGAACGCAGTGCCCTGCGCCGCTGATGTGCCCGAATTCGCAATGGCCCATGATCTCCACGGCTTCCACGCCCAGGATGGGCGTGACGATTGCCCCGAGGGTATTATCACCTGTGATCAACAGGGTGGGGACTTCGATGGCTTTGGCGATCTCGCGCCATTCCGTATGTTCGCGTGGATAGACGTCGAAGACGGCCGGGTCCAATTCGAGTTTGGATTCGGCCCAGGGTTCAAGGATGGCTTTTTCCCAATTGGGTGAATCCTTTTCTCTGCCCTTGATCAGTTCTTTGGCTGTTTTCTTCTTTTGGGCAAGATTCCCCTTTTTCCAGTTTTCCAGGCCTTCCTTAACTTGTTCCGCCGTCACCTTGACATCGGACCAGGGCGGATCTTCCAGCCCCAGGCAGGTGAGCCAGCCGGGATAGCGGGCGGCAAAACCGGCAGCGGTGGCCGCGCCCATGGAGTGGCCGATCACACAGGGCTTCTTGAGGTCCAGCGCCTGGATCAGGTCATGCAGATCTTCGACCATGTCGAAGCGTTTTTTCGGGTCAATTCGGGATGATTTCCCGTGTCCGTAGGCGTCATACATGACCACATCGTAATTGGCGTGCAGGTCACCAGCCAGTTCCCCCCAGCAAAGGCCGCTATCGGTGATCCCGTGGGCCAGCACGATAGCCGGTTTTTCGCCTTTTCCGGTCCGGGTATAGAAAAGTTCTATTCCATCAGTAACTTTGACTGTGCCTTGGGTCCAGTCGTTTGGCATTTCTCCCTCCGAGAAGTTGCAACTAATTTGATTCAAAGATGAATTAATTGTAATCCTAATTTTTACAGAATCAAAAAACGGGCAAGAACCCTTGCCCGTTTGATGTATAAAATGATTAGCATTCGCTGTAGCCGCAGGTGTAACACTTGCGGCAGCCCTCTTCATTGACCAGGGTCGCCATGCCGCATTCCGGGCAAAGCTCGCCAATAATCCGATTGCCCTGTTCGGGGGCGTCCAGGCTATCCAGCGGCAGGGTGGGGGCATCCTTGAGGTCACCATCCTCAATGTCAGCCTCGTTTTCCCATTGGCGGACATAGAGATATTCATCCAGCGCTTTGGCGATGCCATCCGGCAGGGAACGGACCCGGTTGGCGCCGAAGCCGAGTGACCGGCCGCCGCCGATCCCGCCCAATTGATCCATGATGGTCTTGAGGCGCTTGCGTGGCTCAACCGGAGATGAGATCCGCAGCAGGTAGGAAATCAGGCGGCCAATCGCTTCGGAGTGGGCTGCGGTTTCTGAACCGGCTTTGGCGGTGTTCACGAAAACCTCGAAAGGTTGGCTCCCACCGTTTTCGTTGACGGTCACAAAGGTTTTGCCCAGCGGCGTCTCGATGGAGTAGGTGTAGCCCTTCAGATAGCGGGGACGGGGTTTCTTGGTCTCACGCCAGAACGGCAGTTGTTCGGTGACCTCGGCGAGAGCGGATTGTTCGCCTTCGACGTCCTCGATCTCGATATTCTCATATTTCTTTTTGGCCGTCTTTTTGGTCTCGAGCACCACCTGATCGCGGGAGCCGGTTACATAGACGGTGATCCCTTTGCAGCCCAACTCCCAGGCCAGCAGGTAGGCTTTGG
>CAYUSC010000046.1:13314-19595 GCA_964447265.1 uncultured Candidatus Brevefilum sp. | reverse complement strand
TCCCGCTGGGGTCATGCACCCAGACATAATCACCGACATCCGCCCACTGGAACAGCCAGTTGGCATCCCCCGGCGCCAGGTTCACGCAGCCGTGGGACTGCATATAGCCCAGGTTGGTGTGCCAATAGGTGGCATGCAGGGCGCGGGATTCATCGTAATACATCGTCCAGGGAACATCTTCCAGATAGTAATAATCCGAGCGATTGGCTTCAAAAGCGCCGCTCATTGTCTCCAAATGTTTCTTCTCATAAATCTGGAAGACGCCGGGCCGGGTATAGAATGGATCCAACCCGCTGGCGATCAGGGTGGCGAAAACAAGGTCGCCATTTTCATAAACGCTCATCGTCTGCTGGAAGAGGTTGATCTCAATCCAGCGGTCACCCACCACACCTTCGGGTCGGGTCGGATCGAAATGGACCACCCTGGCCTTAAGGCTGTTGACCCACTCATCCGGGGCGATCTCATACCAGGTCAACCCCTGCGCTTCCACCGTGTTGAAGACCTGAATCAGATCCATCTGCACATACTCGTTCCCGCTGACCGGCGCATTGACCGACGGCTCCGTATAAGATGGGGTTCGATCCACCACCCAACCGAAGTCCATACTGGGATTGTCATAAAACAACAGCCCCTGGAAAGTGGTATAGGCCGCTGGCGAGGCGCGCAGCCATGTGCCGGTAGTCGTCTGCAGGTAAGGGTTCCCGTTGATATCCACCCGGGTGATATAGCTGATATACCGCAGGGTACCGGTCTCGATCTGACCGACGGGGTTTCTTCCCGCAGCGGCATCCTCCGGTGTGGCGTAGGTATAGGCGGGTTCATCCGCCGCCAGATTGATCTTTGCCACGTAGACCGGCAAAATACCCAGATCGGCTGAGGGAGAAGCTGCCGGCAATTCCTCCATAGGGTAGGGGAAGCCCTCCGCTTCCATCTCGGCAACCGTCTGAGCCGGGCCGTAGAATAAACAGGTGCCGTCATTCGGCATGCCCGGAAGACAAAGCGGCATCCAGGAATCATCCTCCACTTCGCTTTGGGCCTGAACCGACGCCTGGGGCAATCCCAGCAACAGCAGTAAAAGGATAAACCACACCATTAAGTTATTTCGTTTCATTTTGCCTCATATCGATACTTATGAGCCTGATTATACCTAATCTCAACCGAGTCCAACATCCGCCCGGATCAGTGAAAACACCCTAGAAAATCTAGGGTGGCGAATTTCCAATTCGAATATCATAAGGTTAGAAAGTGATCGCAATAAATAATAAAGAAGCAAAACAATTCAGCCAGCACCACCCATCAACGGTTCAGAGGGAACCGTTGATACGCGTTAAGGCTCTACTGATAAATTTACCGGGTGGTTATAGTTCAATAGGGAAACCGTCTGCCCATACCGTTCTGCCAGGTCTTTCAATTGTGCCAAAGTCCACCGCACACGGCCCAAGGGGCGCAGGTCCGTTTGTGATGGCCTGAAGAAATTATCCCAATGGGAAATCAACACCTGCTGCGCCCCGCTGGCGATCACCGTCTCATGGTAGAGCGTTTCAAGGTAACTTAACGGCCGTAAACCCAAACCGCCAATGCCCAGGATCACCGTGTCCACCTCCAGGCCTCGGTATGCCCCGGCTGCAAAGGCCGCGCTGCCAAAGACCAGTGTCCGACCGATCAGAATGGCATTCACCTCGCCGCAGCGGTACTGCCAGAACCAGGCCGGCGGCTTCAAAGGTTTCGAAATGGGGTCAGCGGTGCTGGCCAACCGATTGAGCGGCGCCGGAAAATGGATATGCTGACTGGGTAGAAAACGAACAGAAAAATCGCCGACCTTAATGGCGTCACCCTGGCGAACCTCATGAAACAAGGCCGGGGACAACCCCGAACCGGCTGCCAGTTGACCGGCCGATGGCGACCCAAACAGCGGCGCGCCCGCCTGACGGGCGGTCTCCACAGCATCCAGGGCGTGGTCATAGTGCGTGTGGGTCAACAGTACGCCAGACAGGTCATGCGTGCCCAGCCGCGCCAGCCCATCCCGGATCCTTTCCGCTGAAGGCCGGATCTTTCCTAATAAGCCAAGGAAGCCAGGTCGGGTGAAATGCGGATCCACCAGGAGGGCCGACTCCCCTTTACAGAAGAGAAGGCAGTTTGTGCCGCCGTAGATCAATTGGATGCCCTTATCCATCGCTTGCTTCACTTCCCTGTTTCAATTAAAGCCCAAATCCCCTATAATGGGATTAATCGGAAATAATGAAAAACAAAGCTCAACACCCGTTGAGCAGAACTTGCAGCGAGGTATTGAAAATACCTGAAATGCCGTCCGGGTGATCCATCCGGACGGCATCCTTTAATGACCTTAACGCTTAAACCAAAAGCTCACCTTTTAAGACGATTCTCGCCTCACCGGAAATCCGCACCCGATCGCCTTCCAACCGCACCCGCAGCACACCACCCCGCGCCGAGGCCTGAAAAGCCGAGAATTCATTCTTTTCGAGTTTCTCAGCCCAATATGGGGCCAGCAGGCAGTGGGCTGAACCGGTCACAGGGTCTTCATTGATCCCCAGTTGCGGGGCAAAGAACCGTGAGATGAAATCAAATTCCGGTTGGTCGCTTCGGGCGGTGATGATCACCTCCGGAGTCTGGCTTTCAACCAGGGCGGCAAAATCCGGCTTTGCAGTGCGGATGGCGGCGGCATTAGGAGCCTCAAACAGGAAATAATTGCCGTCATAAGCGGCATCCACGGGCTGGAACCCCAAAATGTCACTTATATCCGATTCCACTTCCAGCGGTTCGGGCTCCATTGCCGGGAAATCCAGTTCAATCGCGCCCTCCAACCAGCGTGCCTGCAACTCACCGGAACGTGTTTGGAAGGTTAGGGCGCCGGAGCGCAGTTCAGGCTGCCGTTCAAACAGGACCCGGGCACTCGCCAGGGTGGCATGACCGCAAAGGTCCACTTCAGTCGCCGGCGTGAACCAGCGTAAACGCCATCCCGGCTGATCGCCCTCAGCCAGCAGGAACGCCGTCTCCGAGAGGTTCATCTCCGCCGCGACCGCCTGCATCCACTCATCCGGTTTCGGTTCAGTCAAAAGGCACACCGCCGCCGGATTGCCGCGGAAGGGTTCCTTTGTAAATGCATCAACTTGATAAAGCTCCATTGCCATCTTTCACCACCTTGTTTATCAAAAAGAATTTACCTGCCCTTTATTTTAATGGATTTCCACTGCTTGCCCATCATCCTTTTTACCATTCTTAAAATTTCGATCAATATAGTGGGATTCAAGTCTATTTTATTGAATAATTAATTCAAGTTGTATATAATGGTTTTACTGAATTAAATCAAAATTAACACATTTTACTGGTTGAAGCCTAGTGGAGGAAATTGAAATGATGGTGAATGTTATTTATCCTCATGAAGAGATCAGTAGGATCATGACCGCCGCAGTGGTCAGTCTGAAATTCCGCAAGGATCTCCTTCAAAACCCGATGAATGCGATCGCGCAAGGTTATGGCGATGAGACCTTCATGTTGGCGCAAGACCAGGCCGAACAGCTTTCCAAAATCCATGCCAAGACTCTGGAAGAATTCGCCACCAAGATCATCTACACCTAAATCCGTTTTCAGCTTAAACCACCCACGCTGCACTTTTGTGCGGCGTTTTTTTATTTACTGTGATTTATTCGGGTTCAACAAGGTTATTGACATCTTACTATTCTAGCATTAGAATAGTAAGATGAATAATAAAGAACTGGCCCTGCTGGGGCTGCTGACCGAAGGACCCAAATACGGCTACCAACTAGAAAACGACATTGAAGCTCGCGGCATGCGCGAATGGACCGAGATCGGTTTCTCCTCCATCTACTATCTGTTGAATAAATCAGAAGAACGCGGCTGGATCCTTTCAACCCTGGGCGAATCCTCAAAAGGGCCCCTGCGCAAGCTCTACGCCCTCACGCAGACCGGGTGGGCATTACTGCGCACCGAACTACTCCAACGATTATCCAATCCCGCGCCTAACAGCGGCGAATTTGACCTGGCCCTGGCGTTCATGTCCATCCTGCCCCCCGAACAGGCGACCGAAGCCCTGACCCAGTATCAGCAGAGCCTGGAAGCCGGGTTGGAACGGGTGAACCGGCAATGGGAACTGAGCGGTAAAGGCCACCTCCCCGAAAACGTCGCCACCCTGTTCACCCACAGCCTCCACCGGATCCAAAGCGAGCTGGACTGGGTGAATGCCTACCTGCAAAACCGAAAGGAAAATGAAAATGGCGAAAATGGATTTTAAAAAGGAATACAAGTCCCTGTATACAGCTCCGGACGCCCCCGTTTTGGTGGATGTGCCGCCTCTCACCTACCTGATGATCGACGGGCAGGGCGACCCCAACACCGCACCAATCTACTCTGAATCCGTGGGCACGCTCTACAAGCTGGCCTATGCCATCCGCTTCCTTATGCGAGATGAATACGACCTGGATTTCGGCGTGATGCCCCTGGAAGGGCTGTGGTGGGTGGCAAACATGAACGAATTCTCCTACAGCGATAAAAGCAACTGGTATTGGACCATGCTGATCATGCAGCCCCCGGCCGTCACTGCGGAAATCGTGGATGCCGCCCGGGAAAATGTCGCCAAGAAGCACAACCCGCCTCTGCTGCCGCAGGTTCGCTTCGGCGATCTGGTGGAAGGCCGCGCCGCTCAGGTGATGCACCACGGCCCCTATGCGGATGAGAAACCAACCATCGACCGCCTTCACGCCTTCATCGCCAGCCAGGGCCTTTCGCCGCACCTCAAGCACCACGAAATCTACCTCAAAGACCCCACCCGCTGCGCGCCGGAGAAGCTGCTCACCATCCTGCGCCATCCTGTCATCTGATAGACGCTGCTGCCTAAGCTGTAGACGCGTGCCGCGCAACGCGCGTGACAGGATTGATTTACTATCGGTCCTTTATATGTCACGCTGGAAGCGTGACCTACGGGTTAGAATATAGCTGGGAAATGAATAGTGTGGTGATTAACCCTCCATACAAAACAAAAAGGATCTCAAAATGACACCGAGTGAATATCGATCGTCCGCTTCCTTTGGAAAACGACAGGAATTTGTTGTTATCGCCGAATTATTACGTAAAAATTACGATGTTTATTTGACATTGGTAGACGATCAGGGAATCGATTGCATCATTCGGTTGGATCAAGATCATTATTTGGATATCCAAATCAAAGCTCGATCAAAAAATGCCAAACATTGGCACTTCTTCCCGGGGATGAAGATTGAACCCAGGGATAATTACTTCTTTATCTTTTATACGGAAGTAAATGACACATTCTGGGTTATGCCATCTACAGAGGTTGTGAAGTATGCCAGAAGAAATAAAACCGGAAACAACGCTGGTAAATATTCATTGACTTTACCAACCTCAGAAACCTCTGAGAAAACTCACGAATTTTCACGGTTTAAAGGTGAAAGCGGTTTTCAACTGCTTAGACTTGAAAACAGTTAATAATTGTGTAGGTCACGTTCCGCACAGCGCACGTGACAAAATGTAATACTGCGATAAAAAAGAGGCGCTGAATATTCAGCGCCTCTTCCCCTAAACAACGTATAGGCTAGCCGCCCAAATAAGCGGCCTGCACTTCCGGATTCTCCATCAGTTCATCCGCATCGCCGGAGAGGGCCACGGTGCCGGTTTCCAGCACATAGCCCCGATCGGCAATCGAGAGCGCCATCTGGGCGTTCTGTTCCACCAGCAGGATGGTCACACCCTCGTCATTGATCTTCTGGATGATCTCGAAAATCTGTTCCACCAGGATCGGAGCCAGCCCCATTGACGGTTCATCCAACAACAGCAAGCGCGGGTTAGCCATCAAAGCCCGGCCAATAGCCAACATCTGCTGCTCACCGCCGGAAAGCGTCCCGCCCATCTGGCGTTGGCGTTCCTCCAGCCGGGGAAAAATCTTAAAGACCTCTTTCCTGTGGGCCTCAATTACATCCTTATCCTTGATGGTATAGGCGCCCATCTCCAGGTTTTCCATAACGCTCATCCGGGCAAAAATCTTCCGCCCCTCAGGCACCTGGACGATCCCTTTTTCCACGATGTGCGCCGGGGGAATTCGGGAAATCTCTTCACCTTCAAAGACCACGGAGCCTGAATCGGGTTTCATGATCCCCGAAATAGTATTCAGTGTGGTACTCTTCCCGGCGCCATTTGCGCCAATCAGGGCCACGATCTCACCTTCATTCAGATCAAACGAGATGCCCTTCAAAGCATGGATCGCGCCATAAGACACATTGAGTTCATTG
>CAYUSC010000046.1:7599-13304 GCA_964447265.1 uncultured Candidatus Brevefilum sp. | reverse complement strand
TAACTTTAAGCATGTTGGGCCTTCTTCTGTTTGAATTTTTCTGAAAGTGCCGCCGCACCCGGCCCCAGATAGGCTTCGATCACCCGTTGGTCGGATTGGATCTCGGCGGGACGTCCTTCGGCGATCTTCAAACCGTAATCAAGCACGGTGATCTGATCGGAAATATCCATGATCACGCGCATATCATGTTCGATCAGCAGGATCGTGATCTTACGCGAATCGCGAAGGTCCCGAATGAAGGCCACCATCTCGTCCGTTTCCTGCGGGTTCATACCGGCCGTCGGCTCATCTAAAAGAAGAAGCGCCGGCTGGCTGGCCAGGGCCCGGGCAATCTCCAGGCGGCGTTGGGCGCCATAAGGCAGGTTGCGGGCAGGCGTATTTTCCAGACCTGAGAGACCCACATATTCCAACAGTTCAAAAGCCCGTGCCACCGATTCAATTTCTTCATGTTTATAGCGCGGGTCATGGACGATTGCCTCCATCCAGTTTGTTTTCAGGCGGACATGTTCGCCCACCAGAACGTTCTCAAGCGCGGTCATTTCACCGAACAGGCGAATATTCTGATAGGTCCGGGAAATCCCAAGCTGGCAGACTTTATTCGTGGGCAGGCCGTTGATCGGCTTGCCAAAGAACAGAATCTCGCCTTCCTCGGGCACGTAAAAACCGGAAACGCAGTTGAACAAAGTGGTCTTTCCGGCGCCATTCGGGCCAATGATGCTCGAAATGGAGTATTCCGGAACGATCAAATCCACATTATCCACGGCGGTCAGGCCACCGAACCGTTTGGTTACATTTTTAGCTTCAATCACGGCGCGGGTCATTATTCCACCTCCGAGGCAACTTCACGAACTTGCTTTTCGGCTGGCTTCTTAAATTTCGCCCGCGCTGCCGGCCAAAGTCCTTCAGGCCGGACGATCATCATCACCACCAGCAAAGCGCCAAAGACCAGCAGGCGGTAATCTTCAAGCTCACGGAGCAGTTCGGGCAGGCCTTTGAGCACAAATGCGCCCAGGACAATTCCGGGCAAGCTGCCCATCCCACCGACGATCACGATGCAGAGCACATTGATTGAGACCATCATCGTGAAATCTTCAGGCCCGGTGAACTGGTTACGGGAGGCAAACAGCGCCCCGGCCAGCCCGGCAAATGCCGCTCCCAGCAACAAGGCCAGGATCTTCGAGCGATAAGTATTAACCCCGGTTGCTTGGGCAACGGTTTCATCTTCCCGGATTGCCACCCAGGCGCGCCCGGTACGGGAATCCTTCAGGCGTTTGGCGATGAACAATGCGATCAGAACCAGCAGCATCAAAAGGTGCATATAGTTCACATCATTAAAAGCCTCGCCGCGCCATACCGGTTGTCCCACGTTGGTCACACCTTTGGGACCGTTGGTCAGGGCAGTCAGCAGGTCGCTTTTGACCAGGATCCGGATAATTTCGCCAAAACCCAAAGTCACAATCGCCAGGTAGTCACCCCGCAGATTGAGGATCGGAAGGCCAATCAACAGCCCTGTCAGGGTGGAGGACACCACTGAGGCGCCCGCGGCCAGCCACAAGTTCATTCCGATACCGTGCGGGTCAGGGGCCGTCAACAGGGCAAATGTATAAGCGCCAACGGCAAAGAAAGCCACATAACCCAACACCAACTGACCGGAATAACCCACGATAATATTCAGACCGAGGCCCAGGAGGATATAAATCGCCACCGTGCCCATGATGTAGTTCCAATAGGAACCCCAGGCCAACGGGAGATAATAAAGCACAACCGCGGTGACCAGGAACACGGCCAGCATCACCCAGCGATTCTCGAAGACACTCTTAATCTCCCTGGAGCCTTTCCAGTTGGACACTCCATGCTTGCAGGCTTCCAGACATTTAGCGAACCAGCCTTTGACGGAGAACAGCCAAACCAATGCCGAACCCACCAGGCTGAACATTGTGAAATAGATCAAATAGGTATTCGCGGCAGCAATTGGCGTACTGTAGAACCGCAGGTAATTCAGTTCTTCTGGGTCCATGTTCGGCAGGTAAGTCTGAAGGTTCACGCCCTGCACCGAAAGGGTCCCCGTCAGCCAGATGCCCACCCAAGCCAGGATGCCGCTGACCAGGCCAGCCGCCAACCCACCCAGCAGGGACACCCACCATTTCGATTCACCCTGCCGGCTGCGGGCGTTAATGCCGGCCAACAGACCCAGGATTGCCAACACCAGCAACAGGTTGTTCACGGGCATGCGATCGCCCGTGGCAAGTCCCTTGGTGTTACCCAGTAAGTCGCCAACCATTGTTGTGCCAACGTTAATAAAGCCGATCAACATCAAAAAGATAAAAACTATGCCAAAGATGACACCGGAGCTCAGTCCTTTTTTCAATGCAGTTTTCATTAGACTTTCTCCTCCGATAATGCCTCACCCAGCAAACCGGACGGCCTGAAGATCAGCACCAGGATCAGAATGGTGAAAGCGATCACATCCTTCAATTGGAAATCCAGGCCTAACAGGGCGGGTCCCAGAGATTCGAACAACCCCAGCAGCATCCCACCCATCATTGCGCCGGGAATGTTGCCAATGCCGCCCAGGACGGCCGCGGTGAAGGCTTTAATGCCGGGGAGGAACCCAACATAGTGATTGAAAAGGCCGTTATGGATCCCCCACATCACGCCGGCCGACCCGGCCAAAATACCGCTGATAATGAAGGTCTTGCTGATGACGGAATCGACATCAATCCCCATCAGATCAGCAGCCTGTTTATTTTCAGCCACGGCGCGCATGGATTTGCCCAGCTTGGTCTTCTTCACCAGAATGAACAAACCCACCATCAAAAGGATTGAAAGCACAAAAGAGAAAAGGCCTGTATAAGTGAGCATGACCTCTTTCCCCCCAACAGGGATCATCCAACCCGAACCGCGCCAGAGAATATCGGGATTCGTATATTGGCGACGCTGCGGCCCGAACAACAATTGAGCTGCATTTTGGAGAAAAATGGACGCACCGATTGCACTGATTAAAGGGACCAGACGAGGGGCGCCGCGCAAAGGCCGGTAGGCAATCTTTTCAATCAGGAAGCCCACCAATGCGGAAGTGCCGGCCCCGGCAATAAAGGTCAGAATGAGGGCAATGACCGGGTAAGCGTTCAGAAAGCTCAGCGTTGGATCTGCGGCAGTGGGCGCCGGGATAGCCGCGAAGGCTTCCAGCACAAAATACCCCGCAAAGGTGCCCAACATCATCACCTCGCCATGGGCAAAGTTGATCATAAACAGGATCCCGTAGACCAGAGTGTAACCAATCGCGATCAGCGCATACATGCCGCCAACGATCAGCCCGGTAATCAAAAACCGCATCCAGGTATCTGGTCCGTAGACCCCTTCACCGAATGCGGTTTCGTAGATTCGCCAACCGAGGTAAATCAACACCACTAATCCTACCAAAAGGCGTAGGATCAGACCTGGTGTAAGTTTTAGATTTCGTAATTTGTTGATCATAATACAACAATTCCAATAGCAGTGAGAGAAAGGATGGGGAAGCGGCTAGCTTCCCCATCCATATCATAGGAGAAAGCGATTATTCGCTGGCAAGGTCCAAAGGTACCCAGACGCCGTCAACCACCTGATAGAAGGTCGGGCCGGATGCGTTGCATTCGCCGACTTCATCACAAACGATTGCACCGGTCAGGCCGGAGGTGTTCGTGTTACGGACAGCCTCAACCAGGGCGCCACGGGGGATAAAGAGCGTCCCATTTTCAACAAAGGCAACCGATTCGATTGCTTCGATCAATACGTTACCGGTGTCAAAAGAGGACCAGGTGAAGGCGCTCAGTTCACCGGCAGCAGTCGGGAAGGTTTCCGCATAGAGGGTATCAAAAGCAGTCTTCGCATCGGAATCCGGGGGAACCAGGGAAGCGGCCACAGCACCTTCGCCATTAGCACCCGTCTTCTGGGTAAATTCAACGCCATAGGTACCATCTGCGCCGAAGAACAGCACACCGGAGAGGCCAGCCTGCGCCCACTGGTTCATCATGACGATTGATTCAGCAGCATAGCCGCCAAAGTACACAGCCTCGGGGCTGGCAGCGGCGACAGCGGAAAGCGGCGCCACATAATCAGCTTCACCGGCGGTGATGGCTTCATAAGCCACAACTTCGCCACCCAATGCTTCAAATTCAGCTTTCACAACATCAGCCAAACCCTGCCCGTAAGTGCCGCCATCATGCATCACGGCGATCTTGGTGAAACCAAAACCATTGAACAGGAGATCAGCGGCAGCCTTGCCCTGGTCAGCATCGGTGAAGGCCAGGCGGTTGAAAACCGTTGAACCTTCGGCAGTCAGGCCAGGATTGGTCGCGGAGGGCGACATCATGGGCAGACCGGCTTTTTCGTAGATGGGCATGGCAGCATCGGTTGAACCGGAGAAAATATGGCCGGCGATGGCAACAATTGTCGGATCGGTCACGAACTTGTTGGCAACAGCAGCGCCGCCTTCCGGCGTACCACCGGTGTCCTCGGCGACCAGTTCATAGCTCCAGCCTTCGAAGCCATCATCCTGGGCAAGCGCAAGGGCAACGCCCTGGCTGATGTCGATGCCGAACATGGAATAGTCGCCCAACATCGGGGCGCCCATGCCAATTTTGATTGTTTCACCAGCGGGGATTTCGGCACAGCCAAACGCATCTTCTGCACAGGCGGCTGGCATGTCTCCGGTTTCGGCTGAAGCTTCTTCGGTAGCAGCCTCAGTGGCGGCTTCAGTTGCTTCGGCTTCGGGGGCAGCGGTCTCTTCAACCGGTGCAGGAGCACATGCACCCAAAGCCAAAACAAAGATAACCATCAACACAAATAAACTCTTAAACTTCATTGTACTTCTCCTCTGTTTCTAGTAAGTGATTTTAAAAAACACGGTATTCCTCATACATAAGTTCCAGATCGGCGTACCTCCGTTCTCTGCTTAGCTTTTTCCTCATCATCGGGTTAAGGAAAAAAGCCACCCCTGTGGTTGGGGTGGCTTTGTCTTTTACTAAGTCCTTGTCTACCTTGAAATCCGGTTGACCTCTACCGTCCCAACCACAAATTGGCGCTTATACATAAACATGTAAAGCACCCAAAGGATGACGACAATAATCAAGTAGCTGAAATCAGCGGTCAACTCTATACCTCTCAATGGTTAAGATTTTCACGATTATATATGACCAATGTTAAGAACAGGTACATTAATTCCGGCTAAAAAGTTAATAATTGATTAACAGATTGAATCTATTGAATGTGAAACATAATGAATTAGCAATTATTTGGATATATCACATTCGGAAGCGCGTTTCTTAACCCAAAAGGAGACTCCAGCCGGAGAGTCTCCTTTTTTCATAGCCTTAATTTACAAATGAGGATCAATATCGTAAGATCGCCGCGATGTGACCAACCCCCCTTAGAGCTTCATCTTCTCTAAGAACCCTGACATCCGCTTTCTTGAGCAGTGACTCCCGGACAGCCATTTCCACCGCCGCGGGAATAATCTCAAATGCGCCGCCGCAGAAGGGACATTGACCCACTTCCTGCACCGTCAGATATCCACAGCCCAGACAGCGGAAGCCCGCCTGTTCATAATCTTCATCCACCAAGAGGGTCTTGATCCGGCCTTCATGGTTGGCGTTCAGCGTATCAATCAAACCCTTGGCGCCGGGGCCGCCCTTGGCCGCCAGCGTTATCGCCTGGTCAACCAGACG
>CAYUSC010000046.1:0-7499 GCA_964447265.1 uncultured Candidatus Brevefilum sp. | reverse complement strand
TGCTTGACCTGTTTGATATCATCTCCAAGGACAATTTTCTTCTCTTCCACCTCTCCCAGATCAAAAGAAAATAACCGCACTTTCTGGCTGTCCACCAAAGCTATTCCCCAACCGGAGAAAACATCCATCAACCGCACCAATGGACGCAGCAACGGCCTTTCGCCTACTGCGACCTTATCCCGAACCGGCAGATTGAATTTATAGGCCTTGAATAAACTTTTTCCGCCTTGCTGCGAGAAAATGACCAGCCCCTTTGAAGTCCAATCATATGTAAGTTCCACATATTGCTCAATTACCCGGATATCCTCCGATGGATCAATGGATTTCAGGTACTGTTTCAATGCCAGTTGGGTCGCTTCAGCGCTTCGTTCACCGGGGTCCGTATTTAAATACAAACTCAGAACCTGTCCGCCCTCTGTGGAATAATCCAGTAGCGATTGCAGGTCTATTTCGGAAAACATGACCGCCTCCATTTTTAATTGTGAGTTTGCCTGGTGAAAACACTCTCCGTTAATGGAGATATCTTAATTTTATACGATTACAGGTTTGATTTCAAAGCCTAAACCGGGTATATGAAACTGCCGCAGATATCAATCTGCGGCAGTGAAGTCAATTCATATGTGAAGATTTTTTATTGGCGTTCGCCAAGGGTCACGGTCAGATCAAGGAGTTGGTCGCCACGCAGAACCGTCAGAACAATATCATCGCCAGGATGCTTGTTGAGCATCATGTAATTCAGCAAATCGCTGAACTGGACAATGTCCTGACCGTCCACGGCGACGATCAAATCGCCACCGCCATAAAGGCCCTGAACCTGGGTGGGCTGGGTGCCAGCCTGCAAACCTGCCTGATCCGCCGGGCCGCCCTGAACCACTTCCAGGATATAAGCCCCGGTCGCTTCGGACAATCCCAGATAATCGGCTTCATAAAGAGTCAGGGAAGGATAGGCGGATACGCCAAGATAGGGATAAACATAGCTCTCGCCCGCAATCAGCGAAGGCAAAACCAGGCTGAGGATATTGGATGAGATAGCAAACCCGATCCCCGTGGAAACGCTGTCACCGGTATATGTGGTGCCGGAGGTCTGAATTGCCCGGTTGATCCCGATCACCTCACCATCCAGGTTCAGCAAAGGCCCGCCTGAGTTACCGGGGTTGATGGTGGCATCCGTCTGGATCAGATCGGCTGCTGAGAAATAGCTGCCTTCGGTCGTCTGCCGGATGGATTCAAGCGTCCGACCAAGCGCCGAGACAATCCCAACAGTCATCGTACCGCTGAGACCATAGGGGTTCCCAATTGCGACAACTGTCTGGCCGACCAACACCTGGCTTGAATCGCCAATGGTCAACGGATACAGTTCATCTTCCGGGACATCCACCTTAATCACAGCCAGATCGGAATCGAGATCCACGCCGACCACATCCGCATAAACCTTCAGGCCGCTCTCGAAATCGACTTCAATGCTGGTTGCATCCTCAACGACATGGTAATTCGTGACAATATGGCCGGCCTTATCCACAACAAAACCGGAACCGAGGGCCGATCCCTCATTTGTGACCACCTGGATTGAAACCACACCTGCGCTGGCGCTTTGATACAGGCTCACCAGGGCGTCCTGCTGCAGAACCTCATCCGGGATGACATAAGTTGCCGTTGTGACCTCGCCGGAGGAGTCTCCATCCGTTGTCGCAGCTCCCACCGCCTCAGCAGTTGGTTCAGCAGTGGTCACTGCCGATGTGGAAGTTTCAATCAACTGTGAAATGGTGCTGGGCAAAGAACAAGATACCAACATAAAACTGACCACCACCAGGACAATCCATAATTTGGAGTTTTTAACGCTTTTCATCATTTGATATTCCTTTCCTGCTTCATGATATCCCGGATTAATAAAACGGATATTAACATTCAGATAGGAGTTTTCAATTTGTTTTCATTCAAATCGTATCTCTGTGCTATTCATTTTTGATAAAGGCAACCGGGGCCTCAACCTTCTTATTTAAAGTCAGGCCGACTTCCCCTCAGCTTGACGCTTAATAGGGATTATGCTACTATCTTAATACCATCCTATTCAGATAATTATTATCAAATCAAAGTAAAAAATGAAGGAGATGACTCAATGACAAAAAGATTCAACTTGGTCATTGTTTGTGTTGTCTTACTCACCCTGGTGCTTTCAGGCTGTCAGTTGCCCGCCTCCAAAGCGCCGGAGACTGAAACCAGCCAGGCCATGACGACGCCGATCACCCTGCAAACGGATTCTCCTGAGAGTATGACCCAGACAAGTGTGGCAAAATTACCGGCGACGAGCACGCTGATCTCGCCCTCTGCCACGGCCACCAGCACTCCTGAACCCACCTCAAATATTGTGATCCCGACCGTCACGCGACCGGCCACCTACACCCTTCAGGAAGGCGAATTCCCCTACTGCATCGCCCGGCGCTTCAACCTGGACCCAGCCGATCTGATCAGCCTTAACGGCCTTTCCGCTGACGAATTGGTCAGCCCCGGCACCACGCTGAAGATCCCGCAATCGGGCACCTGGAGCGGCGAAGGCCGTGTGCGCAACGCCCACCCGGACACCTATACGGTCAGCTCCGGCGAGACCATTTACTCGATTGCCTGCTATTATGGCGACGTTTCTCCTGAAGCCATCATCGCCGCCAACCAGCTTGAGGCTCCCTACACCCTGCATGCAGGTCAGGTGTTGGATATCCCCTAAAGCCCAGACGACCCCAAATTGATCCATATGGATACTGCGCCAGATTTTCACCCCCTGCGCAGTATCTTTTTTATTACATCCATCAAAAAATAAGGCACTCTCAATGAATTTCACCATTCTGAATATCGAAAAAAAGTATCAGGGCCATGCTTTTGATGTTGCCAAAGTCCACGCCAAGCTCCCCAATGGCAAAGAACGGGATTATGACCTGATCCAGCATCCGGATTCGGTCGCCATTGTCCCGGTGGACCAGGCCGGCAGGATCTATTTCGTCTCCCAGTATCGGATTGGCCCCCAGTGCGACCTGCTGGAGCTGCCGGCCGGCGTGATGGAAGCGGGCGAAACACCCCTTGAATGCGCCGAACGGGAAGTACGCGAAGAGACCGGCATGGCAGCCGGTGAAATCCGTCCTTTGGGCGGTTTTTATCTGGTTGCGGGTTATGCCAATGAATATATGACGGTCTTCCTGGCTCAGGGACTCTATGAAGCCCCTTTGGCCCCGGACGCCGATGAATTTCTGAACGTGAAGTCCTTCTCCATAGCAGAGGCTTATCAAATGGCGCGGGAAGGAAAACTGAAAGACAGCAAGACCATGGCTGCCCTGCTGCTCGCCGAAAAATATCTTTTACCGTAGGCAAAAAGCGCTTTTTGCAGTTAAAAATCAAGCCTATTTGAATCATGACAGGTTACACGGGCAAATATGAAAGAAATAACATCATAGTGCCTGTGAATCGGGTTATACTTAATGGTTGGATACAACCAGATAGAAGCAAAATCCCACCCCCTGGCAAATCCCGTTCCAAGAACGTTCAATAAATTATCTTAGCAGAAGGAGTGTTATTCATGACGCGTCAAATGGTAATGACTGATGCAAACGAGGCAACGGCTTGGGTCGCTTACCGGTTAAATGAGATCATCGCAATTTACCCGATCACCCCCTCATCCCCGATGGGCGAATATGCCGACGCCTGGTCTGCCCAAGGCATCCCCAACATCTGGGGAACCGTGCCCGACGTCACAGAAATGCAAGCGGAAGGTGGCGCAGCCGGTGCAGTGCATGGCGCATTGCAGGCTGGCGGCCTCACAACCACCTTCACGGCTTCTCAGGGCTTGCTCCTGATGATCCCCAATATGTACAAAATCGCCGGCGAACTGACTTCCACCGTTTTCAATGTGAGCGCCCGTTCCCTCGCAGCCCAGGCCCTTTCCATCTTTGGCGATCACTCCGATGTGACCGCCGCCCGGGCCACAGGCTTCGCCTTCCTCGCCAGCAACTCCGTCCAGGAAGCCCAGGATATGGCTCTGATTGCCCAGGCCGCCACCCTTCGCAGCCGGGTGCCCTTCCTGCATTTCTTCGATGGTTTCCGCAGTTCCCACGAAATCAACAAAATTGAACGGTTGGATGAAGCCGACCTGCGCGCGCTGATTGACGACGAAACCGTCGCCGCCCATCGTGCCCGGGCGCTCTCCCCCGACCATCCAGTCATCCGCGGCACCGCTCAGAACCCCGATGTTTACTTCCAGGGTCGTGAGACGGTCAATCCCTTCTATGAGAAGACCCCCGGGATTGTTCAGGATGCAATGGACCAATTTGCCAAACAGGTTGGCCGCAGCTACCACCTCTTCGATTATGCAGGCGCTCCCGATGCGGAACGCGTGATCGTTTTAATGGGCTCCGGCGCCGAAACCGCTGAAGAGACCGCCAAAGCCCTGATGAAAAAGGGTGAAAAGGTCGGCGTTATTTCCGTCCGGCTCTACCGTCCCTTCTCCGTCCAACACCTGATGGAAGCCCTTCCCGCCACGGTCAAGGTCATTGCGGCCCTCGACCGCACCAAGGAACCCGGCGCCGGCGGCGAACCGCTTTATCTCGATCTGGTCACTGCGGTCAAAGAAGCGATGGAAACCGGGATTGCACCTTTCAAGAATGCTCCCAAGATCATCGGCGGTCGCTATGGTCTTTCCTCCAAAGAATTCACCCCTGCGATGGTCAAGGGCGTTTACGATGAAATGGCTAAGTCCGAACCCAAGACCCACTTCACCATTGGTATCCATGACGATGTGAGCAAGACCAGCATCGAGTGGGATCCCGCCTTTGAAATCCTCGGCGACGATGTCGTCCAGGCGATGTTCTTCGGCCTCGGTGCGGATGGCACCGTGGGCGCAAACAAAAACTCGATCAAGATCATCGGCGGTGACACCGATAACTTCGCCCAGGGTTACTTCCAGTACGACTCGAAGAAATCCGGCGCTGTGACCGTTTCCCACCTCCGCTTTGGCCCGGACCCGATCCGTGCGCCTTATCAGATCGCCGATAACGAGGCCAACTTCCTGGCCTGCCATCAATTCAGCTTCCTCGAGAAATACGACATGCTGAAATTCTCCCGGCCAGGCGGCATTTTCCTGTTGAACAGCATCTACGGCCCCGAAGAGATCTGGGATCATCTTCCCAAGAAGGTTCAGGAAACCCTGATCAAGAAGAACATCAAATTCTATGCGATTGATGCCTACGAAGTGGCCCGCAAGACGGATATGGGTCAGCGCATCAACACCATCATGCAGACCTGTTTCTTCGCCATCAGCGGCATCCTGCCCAAAGACGAAGCCATTGCTGAGATCAAGAAATCCATCAAGAAAACCTACGGCAAACGCGGTGAAGCAGTTGTGAAGCAGAACTACGATGCTGTGGATAACGCTCTGGCGCATCTGAACCTGATCACCGTGCCCGCCAAAGTCACCAGTGACATCCCGATGCACCCGCCGGTTCCGGCTGAGGCTCCTGAGTATGTCCGTGATGTCCTCGGCAAGATCATTTCCCGTGAGGGCGATGAAGTCCTCGTGAGCGAAATGCCCGTGGACGGCACCTTCCCCAGCGGCACAACCCAATGGGAAAAACGCAATGTGGCCCTCGAGATCCCCGTTTGGGATCCCAACCTCTGTATCCAATGTGGGCGGTGCTCCTTTGTCTGCCCCCATGCGACCATTCGCACCAAAGTCTACGAAGATTCCTATCTGGAAAAAGCGCCGGAAACCTTCAAGCACACCAATGCCAAATTCCGTGAGTTCCGTGAGGGCTGGTCCTTCACCGTCCAGATTGCACCTGAAGACTGCACCGGTTGTGGGATGTGCGTGGAAAACTGCCCCGGCAAGGACCGTGAGAACCCCGAGCGCAAGGCCATCACCATGATGCCCCAGCCCCCAATTCGGGAGCAGGAAGCCGAAAACTGGGCTTTCTTCGATACCATTCCCTTCCCGGATCGCAAAGTCTTCGAACCCAACACGGTCAAGAACTCCCAGCAGCTCGAACCGCTCTTCGAGTTCTCCGGCGCCTGCGCTGGTTGTGGCGAGACACCCTACATCAAACTGGCAACCCAACTCTTCGGCGACCGCATGATCATCGCCAACGCCACCGGTTGTTCCTCCATCTACGGCGGCAACCTGCCCACCACGCCCTACACCTTCAACGCTGACGGTCGCGGCCCCGCCTGGTCCAACTCCCTCTTCGAGGACAACGCTGAATTCGGCCTCGGCATGCGCCTGACCGTCGATAAATTCGTCGAACTGGCTCAGGAACTGGTCGTCAGACTGGCCGACAAGATCGGCAAAGAACTGGCCGACAATCTGGTGAATGCCGCCCAGAAAACTGAAGCCGACCTGGCCGAACAACGTGCCCGGGTGGTTGAACTTAAGAAGAAACTTGAGAAGATCGACACCCCCGAAGCCCGCAACCTGCTCTCCGTCGCCGATTACCTGGTCCGCAAGAGCGTCTGGATCTTCGGTGGTGACGGCTGGGCTTACGACATCGGTTACGGCGGTCTGGATCATGTTCTGGCCTCCGGCCGGGACATCAACGTCCTCGTCCTCGATACCGAGGTTTACTCCAACACCGGCGGTCAGGCCTCCAAGGGTACCCCCCGGGCGGCTGTTGCGAAATTCGCTGCCAACGGTAAGGATCTGCCCAAGAAGGACCTCGGCATGATCGCCATGTCCTACGGTTATGTGTATGTGGCCCGTGTGGCAATGGGCGCCAGCGACCGGCAGACCCTCCAGGCCTTCCGCGAAGCCGAAGCCTACCACGGACCATCCCTGATCGTGGCCTACTCCCACTGTATCGCTCATGGCATCGATATGAAGAACGGCCTGAAACAGCAAGACCTCGCCGTCAAATCCGGTGTCTGGCCGCTGTATCGCTACAATCCTGAAATGGCCCAGCAGGGCACCAATCCTCTGTCCATCGATTCGAAGGACCCGACCGTCCCGGTGGAAGAATACGCTTACAACGAGACCCGCTACCGGATGCTGCTGCAAAGCAACGAGGAACGCGCTGAGATGCTGATGAAGAAAGCCAAGCACGACGCTTCCAGCCGTTGGGGCCTCTATTCACAGATGGCCAAGATGCATTACGGCAATGACGAGGAAACCGAAACCCAAGCCTAATTTGGTTTCCGCAGTCCCGACAAGTATAATAGTGGTGATGGACAATCGTTCATCACCACTTTTTTATTGGCGATAGTCCCACATTATCCATATTCATTGGAGGACCAATGATCAATCTCAAAACAAAGTATCTCGGCCTGAACCTGAAGAACCCCCTGGTGGCATCCGCTTCATCACTATCCAAAAGGACATCCCGCGTCAAACAGATGGAAGCCGCGGGCATCAGCGCGGTCGTGATGTATTCCCTTTTCGAAGAACAGCTTGTCCATGACAGCCTCGCGTTTAATTATTTTATGGAACGCGGTACGGAAAGCTTCGCCGAGTCGCTGGACTATTTCCCGGACCT
>CAYUSC010000045.1:3563-20459 GCA_964447265.1 uncultured Candidatus Brevefilum sp. | reverse complement strand
TAAGGCAGTAGCTTCCCAAGCTACTATTCGCGAGTTCGAATCTCGTCGCCCGCTCACCAAACACTTTCGCATCTGTGAGAGTGTTTTTTATTTTCTCGATTAAGTACCGTTATAATACAAATTAATTTCATTGTTTTACTATCTGGGATGATTAATCCATATTCAAAAACACATAAAATGCCCAAACCCACCCCCCAATGGCGGCCCCCCACTTTCCAGGTGATGGTCAAACCGGTTGGTCCGGTCTGCAACCTGGCTTGCGATTACTGCTATTACCTTTCCAAGGAGAAGCTCTTCCCCGGCAGTGATTTCCGCATGCCGGAAAACCTGCTGGAGGAATTCACGCGCCAATACATCCATGCGCAACGCGTTCCCCAGGTTTCATTCATCTGGCAGGGTGGCGAACCCACCCTGGCAGGGCTGGATTTCTTCCGTAAAGCAGTCGCATTCCAAAAGCAATACGCCAGACCGGGGATGAGGATCGGAAATGCCATCCAGACCAACGGCACCCTCCTGACCGATGAATGGTGCCGCTTCTTCAAGGAGAATCACTTCCTGGTCGGGGTCAGCATTGATGGGCCGCCGGAGATGCATGACGTTTTCCGCAAGGACAAAGCCGGCCAGGGCAGCGCGGACCGTGTCCTTAATGGTCTGACCTTACTAAAAAAACACGAGGTTGATTACAACGTACTCTGCACGGTCCATGCCGCCAACGCCGCTCACCCTCTGGAGGTCTACCGGTACTTGCGCGATGACCTGGAAACCACCTTCCTCCAATTCATTCCCATTGTGGAACGGGATAATAAAACCGGTTTCCAGATTGGCAACAAACTCACCGGTCGCTCAGTGACAGGCGAACAATATGGCCATTTTCTGATCGAGATTTTTGACGAGTGGGTAAAAAAAGATGTCGGGCAGGTGTTTATCCAGATTTTCGATGAGGCGCTGGGCAAATGGGCCGGTGCGCCCGGGGGATTGTGCATTTTCAGCGAAACCTGCGGCCTGGCTCTGCTTCTGGAGCATAACGGCGACCTGTTCTCCTGTGACCATTTCGTTGAGCCCAAACACAAGCTCGGAAATATCTCAAATAACAGCCTGGTCGATCTGGTCCAGTCTCACAGCCAGTATCAGTTCGGCATGGATAAAAGCGGGAAATTGCCCAAATATTGCCGGGAATGCGAGGTGTTCTTCGCCTGCCAGGGGGGCTGCCCCAAAAACCGCATCCTGCACACTCCCGATGGCGCCTATGGCTTAAACGCCCTCTGTGGGGGTTATCGGGCTTTCTTCAATCATATTGACCAGCCCATGCGCAGGATGGCCGCCCTGCTCCGGCAGCAACACCCCCCGGCGGATATCATATCAAACCAAGGTTGATTTTTCCCCTTTCTTCCCGAATACACCATTTTCCAGCAACTATTTATACTGAGATTATCCATATATCCTATAAAATACACAAAGAATGAAATTCACCTGATGTTTGGGTCATTCATCCGTACATTCATCTAGCTTAGTACGAACCTTTAACTGTACTGTCTTCATATCGGTATTTCCTAAACAAAAAAATATGGATATTCAGGCCTCAAGCCAGACAACTCATATACCTTATTCCCCAGGTGATTACAGCAATATCATCAATAACCATCCGGATTTAATCTGTAAATGGCTTCCGGATGGCACTTTAATTTTTGCTAATAAATCCTATTGTAAATATTTCGGGAAATCATCGGACGCTCTGGTGGGTCTGACCTGTCTGGATTATATCCACCCGGATGATGAAGCCAGATTTCAACACCACATTGCCGGTTTCAGTAAAGATAATCAGCAGGCGATGATTGAGTTTCGAATCATCAATTCCAAAGGTGAAATCCGGTGGCAGCAATGGATTGACAAATACATGCTCAACCCTGAGACGGACGGATGGGAGTTCCTTTCAACCGGCAGAGATATCACCGACCTCAAACAATCTGAAATTGAGTTGAACAGACGGGCAGAATTTGAACATCTCATCACCAGGCTCTCAATTGATTTCATTAACCTCTCCCTGGATGATATCGACAGTCATATTGATAAGCTTTTGGCTGAGGTTGGCGAATACGTTCACGTGGATCGCAGCTATGTTTTTAAATTCAACATCGAAGCCGGAACCATGAGCAATACCCATGAATGGTGCCAGAAAGGGATCAAGCCCCAGATCGCTTCACTCCAGAATTTGGATTTCGAATCCGTAGATTACTGGGTCAAAAGGATCCAAAAACACGAAACGATCATCATAACAGCTCCTGAAAAACTACCTAAAGACGCCCAGGCACTTAAAAAGATTTTAATGGAAGGTAACGTCAAGTCGGTAATCGGCATCCCGTTGGTTAATGCCGGCACAATCCTTGGCTTCATCGGATTTGATGCGGTCGGAGAGCGCCGGGAATGGAATGAAGACGAGATCAATATTCTCAAAATCATCAGCGGCATTATTGGCAATGCCATCGTTCAACGCCACAACCAGGCCGAATTGCACCGTCAAAGAGAATACCTTAAACATTTAAATGAAATTACCATTGCTTCGTTGAACACAAAGAATGTTGAAGAAATGGTCAATGTCGTTGCCAGAAGAATTCTAACGTTGATCAACGCTGACAATTGTTCCATTGACTTGTGGGATGAACACAAACAGAAAATCATCGGCTCAGCTTATAACGGTATTGCCTCAACTGTCGACATTCAATCTGCTCTTCGCGAAGAACACACATCGGTTACAGAGCTTGTGCTAGCCAGTGGGCATCCCCTCATCCTGGAGGATGTCTGCACATCCGATATCATTTCCGAAAAACTTCAGACCCTGTTTCAGACCAAATCCCTTATCGCCTTACCTCTCATTGCAGATGGACACAAATTAGGCGCAGTGATTTTCGGGTTCAATAAAATCCATAAGTACACTTCAGCCGAGATTTCTCTGGCTCAACAGGCATCCTATCAAATCTCTCAGAGCCTATATAAGCAGCGGCTGCTTGAAAATGCCCAGAAGTCGGCCCAGGAAGCTGAAAAATTACACATGGCTGGCGCTATTGTGGCCAGCAGCCTGGATCCCAATATCGCCATTTCATCTATTCTCGATCAGCTGGAACAGGTCGTCCCCTTTGACAGCGCATCGATTCAGATTCTGAATAATAATTATTTGGAAATCAAAGATGGTCGCGGTTGGCCGGAAAACATAAATCCCGTTGGAAAGCGATTCCCAATTCCCGGCGACAACCCGAATAGCCAGGTTATTTTGACCGGTGAACCTTATGTCCTCAACGACGCTCCTGATTTATACGGGATTTTTGGAAATATCGATCATTCCTACATCCGCTCCTGGTTGGGCGTCCCCCTAAAGGTCCACGATCATGTGATTGGTATGCTCACGCTGGATCACTCCAAGCCGAACTTCTATGACAATAAACAGCTCATAGAACTCGTGACGGCGTTTGCCGATCAGGTCGCCATTTCCTTAGATAATGCCCGTCTATACGCCAACGAGCGGCGCCGGGTGGAGGAATTGGAAGCCCTCCGCGCCACCACGGCGGATATCACCAAGGAATTGGGCCTCAAGAACCTTTTACAAGCCATCCTCCAACGGGCTACCGACCTTCTGCATGCGACCGGTGGCGAACTTGGGCTGGTTGACCAAAAGACCAATACCATTAAGATTTCGGTCAGCCACAATATGGGCACAACCGAGAATATCGGTGCAACGATCAGTATGAATGAGGGTTTGATGGGATACGTAGCTCAGACCCAACAGATCGAAATGCTTGAGGATTATAAGAACTGGGACGGCCAGATGGATAGCTATCAGGAAAGCCCCATCCACGCCGCCATCGCTGCGCCCTTGATGATTGGCACTCGGTTTCTGGGCGTGATCGGGATCATGAATTCTGACCGCACCAGGAAATTCACGGAAAATGAAAAAGATTTGATGAGCATGTTTGCTCAACAAGCGGCCATTGCCGTTGAAAACGCTCAACTCTATGAAGAGCGCCAGCACGAGGCCAGGATTGACATAACAACCGGCATTTATAATCGGCGTGGATTGAGCGAACTGGGATGCCGTGAAATTGACCGCTCCATCCGGTTTGACCGCCCATTGGGGGTGATTTTCCTCGACATCGATCATTTTAAAGTGGTCAATGACACCTACGGTCATCCTGTGGGAGATTTGGTCCTCAATGAATTGGCCCAACGGCTGAATGCCAATCTGCGCTCCATCGATATCCTGAGCCGCTATGGCGGGGAAGAATTTGTGATCCTTCTTCCGGAAACAAATACGGAAAGCGCGTTGGATGTCGCCGAACGAATCAGAAGAACCGTGGAAGAAAAACCCTTTTCTCCCAACGGCCTCTCGCTTTGGATCACCGTCAGCCAGGGCGTCACCACGATGAACGCTGATAATCGAAGTTTGAAGGAGCTTATCCGCCAGGCCGATGAAGCAACTTATCAATCAAAGGACGCTGGCCGAAACCTGGTCACCCTCTACGATCAAATCCTGTAACACTCCCCTACTCAAAGACAACATAATCATAGCCCAAATCATTGAACAGCCGCTCCAGGAACGATTCAGCATTGATTTGCGCCTGTTCCAAAATGCCGTCATCCAATGCGGCATTTAAAATTTCCTTTTCCGCCGCCTGGCGTGCATCCGTTTCCAGATCAGGATCACTCTTCTTGAAAATGCCCGTCGTCCGGTCATATACATATGAATCATCATTATTTAAAGTAGCTACAAAGACTTCCGCCGCGGGCAAATGCACCCTCAAAACCTCGCCATCCAAGAACAAATCCTCAACCGAGAGCTTGGATAAATCCACACCGGCGATGACATACCCATGCGCCACAAAAAGCAGTTTGTCGCCAAACAAGGGGCCAAATACGCCCTGATTTATCTCGGCGGTAATCACTTTTTCAACGGAATATTGAATCGTCTCCAACCGTGCCATGGATTGGACATCCCGGATGATCGTGACCGGATCCGGGAGGACTGTTGGCGTGGGATGGAGCAGTTGATTGACCTGATCCGATATTGCTTGATTGGCTTCCTGAATCGGACTGATCGTGGAGACAATGGTCTGCCGGATGCTGACGGTCAGAAAAATAATAGCGCTAATGGTGGCTAAGAGCAAAACAATCAGAAGGATAATGATCAATGTCTTTCCAAGGTTTTTTTGATTTTCCATGTCAATCCTCGTTTTCGATCTTTGGATATGAAGATTCTTAGTCTACCCTGTAAAAGCCCACTTGCAAAACCAACTTCAGGAATATAAGCAAACAACCCCCACCGGATTGGCAGGGGTTGTCATCATCAGAGAAGAACTAAATGTTCCGTTGGTAAACCCGGTGGTTTTTGTAAAACCTGACGCCCAGGTTCTTCAAATCCTTCCGCATTTGTTCGGCGGTTTCAGCCACCTGGGTCAGTTCGGCATGTACGAACTGCGTGTTTTGGTGCATGGCTTTTTCTAACTCGGCATACATGATCGCATTTCCGCCGAGTCCCTGGAATTCAGGAAGGATGCCCACGCCATTAAAGGAGATCCAATCCGTTTTCTTGATCTCACTCAGTAAGCGAACAATGGCGATCGGCCCCAATTTTCCACCGTTTTTCTGCATGGCAGCCGAGACATCCGGGAAGGGGAATACAAAGCCGACCACTTCTCCTTCTTTTGTTATGATCTTAATCAAATCGGGATCCACAATGGTCATGACATTGGCAACCACAAATTCAACCTCGCGCTCGGAAAGTGGATAATATTCCCAATTCTTCACAAAGGCCTTGTTATAAGCTTTCCCAATCCGATCCGCCCACTGCTTCAAATGCCGCTTGTTCTTGAAATCGATGACCTCAAAGGTGCCGCGTTTCTTGGCAATTTCTGCTGCCTTACGTACCTTGTCAGGCAGAATGAATTTTTGGGGATCCATATAGCTGGAAACAAAATCCACAACCTTAGTGAAGCCCAGGTTTTCCACCAGATCCCGGTAATAGGGATAGTTATAGTTCATCATGTTCATCATTTCGCGGTTTTCAAAACCCTCGATCTGAATCCCATACCCGTCCAGCGGACCAAAGCCTTTTGGTCCAACCAGCTTGGTCAATCCCCGTTCCCTCGCCCAATTCATCACAGTTTCAAACAACGCGTTGGCAACATCCTGGTCATTAACGCATTCAAAAAGGTAAAACTCTGCATCCTTGGTGTCATGATAGTGATTGAAGGGTTTATTCTCAAGGGCAGCGATCCTGCCAACCACTTTTCCATCTCTTTCGGCAATGAAGAACTCGGCATCCGAATGTTCATAATAAGGGTGCTTATCCGGATTCATCATGGTTTTCACATCCACGATGAAAGGCGGCACCCATTGCGGATGGCCGGCATAAAGGTCAAAGGGGAATTGAACGAAACGATCGATATCAGCGCTGGACTTCAGATCAACTTTAAGGATATTAATCATGATAACCTTTCTCTTGCAACCCACAAGAATAATACTATGTTGTTAAACATCACAGCCGGAAGATGGTTGCGGTTAAAAAATGCCGAGATACCTGCTCCCAATGGCGCAGTAATTAATGGAGGATTTAAACTCATCAAAATTATATCTCGAATTATCTCTTCTTCATTTGCCAGCTTCGTTAAATTTCCCACAAACGACTGACTTCTAATCTTCACAAGCCGTCAGTTCTGTGAAATAAGACTGATTTACAGCAATCCTTTTTCAAACTTCAGCCCACTCACGGATAGGAATTGAAACCCAATCCTTGCACGAAATCAAATGCTTGGTTATATTATTTTTGAACAGCCAAATGAATCACAACCTATGCGAGGCAAGCAAGTGGAAGAGAAAGCTAAGAAGACTATCTTAATCACCGGCGCAACCTCAGGATTGGGCCTGACAGCCATCAAGGGCTTGGCCCAGGAAGGCCACCTTCTGATCGGCGTGGCGCGGTCCTCCGAAAAGATCACCGCCACGGAAAAGGCCATCAGGGAGCAAATCCCGGATGCGAAAATCCAGTTCATCAAAGCGGACCTCTCCTCTCAGACCGAAATACGCGCCCTGGCAATAAAAGTGGCAACGACGCTAGCAGCTTGGGATTTGTTTCACCTTGACGTGCTGGTCAACAATGCCGGCGCAGTGACCAGTTGGTACACCCCGACTGAAGATGGGATCGAACGGCAATTTGCAGTCAATCACCTGGCGCCATTCCTGCTCACCCATTTGCTGCTTCCCTACCTTCAACGTGCCCCGCAAGGCCGGGTTCTCACGGTCAGTTCAGGGTCGCACCGTCATACACGCATCCATTGGGATGACGTGATGTTCAGCCGTCATTACGGCACCTTGAAGGCTTATAAACAATCCAAATTAGCCAATGTCCTTTTCACCCTGGAATTCAACCGAAGATTCGCAGCCTCCACTGCCATGCGGGCTTATGCTGTTGACCCGGGTCTGATCAAAACCCAAATCGGAGCAAAAGGAACCAATGGTTTTGTCAAATGGTTCTGGAACAATCGCAGCAGTCACGGCAACCCGCCGGAGGTCCCCGCGGAAACAATCATATACCTGGCCTGCCAGCCAAACCTCCCCGATGAAAACCAATGGTACTTCAAGGATTGTCATCCGGTCGAACCCAGCCGTTATTCTCAACGGGAAGAGCCTGCCAGGCGTCTTTGGGCATTATCCGCTCATCTTTGTGGAATGGTTGACGATTAGGCCTGAACCTGCCTTCCGCAGTCATTAACCCCGCCAATATATTCATATATATAGAGTCGGTCTTGTAATCATCAATGGTCTGGGCTATAATCCTCTGTGGTATTTTCAGAAGCCTAAGAGGATTAAAACGATATGATTGATGTAAATGAACTTCGCAAAGGTGTCACCTTTGAACAAGACGGCAACTTATTTAAGGTGCTGGAGTATTCCCACAATAAACCCGGTCGCGGCTCTGCGACCATCCGGATTAAAGCGCGTGACCTGCGCAAAGGTACAACCCTGGAAATGACTTTCATCTCCGGCAACCGGGTTCAGGATGTGCGGCTGGAATATCACAACGCCCAGTTCCTGTATGGTGATGACCAGTTCTTCTATTTCATGAACGTCCAGAATTACGAGCAATATACCATTGGGAAGGACATCGTCAGTGATATGGCGGATTACCTGAAACCCAATCTGGAAGTCAAGCTGATGTTCTATGGTACTGAAGCCCTGGATATGGAACTCCCCACCTCTGTGGACCTCCTCGTGACCCGCGCCGACCCCGCCATCCGGGGTGACACTGCCACCGGTGTGACTAAAAAGGTCATGACCGAGACTGGCCTTGAAGTGACATGCCCCTCCTTTGTTGAAGAAGGAACCGTTATTAGGGTGGACACCCGTAATGGGAACTATGTAACTCGGGTGTAGATTTTTTCCCAGCAGCGCCTTTTATTGACCATCATTGAATCCCCGAAAGGGGATTCATTATTAAGGCAGGGTTCTATGAAAATCCCAACCACCGGAAAAGAATGTCCTTATTTTTATGGGGATTATTATCGCGGCCGTGAACATGAAGAATGCCGGCTGCTGAGCAATGCTTCCTCCGAATGGACGCTGAAGGACTGTAAAGCTTGTCCTGTTCCGGAAATCCTCCTGGCTAATAGCTGTCCCAACATGATCCTGGCCGGAGAGATAAAAAAGGGACTTCTGGGAATCGGCCGAAAAATTGAAATTAACGCCTATTGCAAGAAGACCCATCGCGATGTCAAGAATCCCTATGTTGGCTGTGGAGAATGCCATCCCATCCTGGACCTTTTTAAGGAAATTGAATGAACATCACAATCCTCTCTGACCTGGACGACACCCTGATTTCAACAAACATGGACCAGTTTTTCCCGAAGTACTTCTCAGGCCTCGGCGATGCCCTTAATCATCTCGGTTCAAACAAATCAATTCAAAAGCAGGTTTTCCATGCTGTCAATCAGATGGAAAGCAATCAGGACCCCGGCAAATTATTATCAGAGATCTTTGCCGAAAATTTCTACGAACCCCTCGGAACCTCCGAAGCGGCCCAAAAGGAAAATATCCTGAACTTCTATCGCGAGGAGTATCCAAAACTCAAACCCCTCACGACCTTCCGCCCCGAAGCGCCTGAACTAATCGATTGGTGCGATCAACACAATGTCCAAATCGCCATCGCCACCAATCCCGTTTTCCCGAAGGAAGCAACCCGTGAGCGAATTGAATGGGCCGGTCTTAATCCGGAGAAGTTCCCGTTTTTCACCACCTACGAACACTTCCACTTCACCAAACCCAACATGGCATATTATGCTGAATGCCTGGGGCGGCTGGGATGGCCTGAGGGCAAGATTGTGATGATCGGTGATGATCCCATGCGGGATATTGAGCCAATGCAAGCCCTGGGATTCCCGACCTTTCAAATCCACAAGGAAAAGAACGGTTATAAAGGTAATGAAGGCACAATTGCTGAGGTGAAAGACTGGTTGGAATCCATTGGCAATCAGCCTGATTCTGAACCGCAATTTTCACCTGAAGCAAATTTAGCGATTCTCCGATCTACTCCGGCAGTTCTGGATTACTGGCTGCGCTTCCTGCCGGAAGAAGCTTTTAACACGAAAGTGGAAATTGACGGCCTCAACTTGACGGAAATCTTTTGTCTCATAGCAAACCTTGAGAGTCAAATTTATCTGCCACAATGGAAAAAACTTGCAGCGGATCCCGCCGCTAAAATTGACACGCTGGACGCGGGCGGTTGGGCTAAAGAATGGACCAATGAACACCAAGATCCCAAGGCAGCTCTCCAGGAATTTTACCGGAGCCGAATGGCGTCGCTGGAAATTCTGACCGGTCTAATTCAACCCCGCCAATCCCCCGATATAAACCAACCGGCTCTTGCCGAACAAATCGCTCATGTCTCGGTTCAGGATCGAAATTTCCTGCGTCAGGCCTGGAAGATAGTAAATATATAAAATTCATTAATCTTGTTTGGAAGTGGTTGGTTTCACATCTTAAGGTTGGTATAATACCAAAGTCATTATCAATTAAAGTTAGAAGATCTAAAATTAGCTGGAGGTTTATGTGAAATCTCGCAACCAATCCTATATCATCTATTTATTGCTTTTCTCAGCAATAATTGTGATGGTGTTCTTTACCTTCAACCAACAGGCAATGGACTCCACGGAAATTTCCTTCAATCAGCTTGCGGAGGATATTATTGCCGGTAAAGTGGATACGATTACTGAAGATGATAGTTACCTTCAAATCACCTATAAAGACAGCGATGTTATAAAAACATCGACTAAAGACCCCAACACCCCGCTCATCGCGCAATTGCTGGAACTGGGAGTCACCCCCGAGCAACTTTCGGCGGAAAATATCACCATTGATATCCAATTGCCCAGCCCGATGCTGGAAATCATATCAATCGCGAGCTATATTCTGCCATTCCTGATCTTAATCGGTCTGTTCTTCTTCATCTTCCGCCAGGCTCAGGGCAACAATAACGCAGCCATGTCCTTTGGGAAGTCCCGAGCCAGGATGTTCTCTGGCGATCACCCCACCGTCACCTTTGACGATGTTGCTGGGGTGGATGAATCCAAGGAAGAGCTTCAGGAAGTGGTCGAATTCCTGCGAGAGCCGCAGAAATTCATCGCCCTTGGCGCTCGGATTCCAAAAGGCGTCCTTCTTGTTGGTGCGCCTGGCACAGGCAAGACCCTGATGGCCAAAGCCGTATCCGGCGAAGCAGGCGTCCCCTTCTTCTCCATTTCAGGCTCCGAATTTGTTGAAATGTTCGTTGGTGTCGGCGCCAGCCGGGTTCGGGACCTCTTTGAACAGGCCAAACGCCATTCCCCGGCGATTGTTTTCGTGGATGAAATTGATGCTGTCGGCCGGCACCGCGGTGCAGGTTTGGGCGGTAGCCACGATGAACGTGAACAGACCCTGAACCAATTACTGGTTGAGATGGATGGCTTTGATACCGACACCAATGTGATCATCATCGCCGCCACCAACCGGCCTGACATCCTCGACCCAGCCCTTCTTCGCCCCGGCCGTTTCGACCGGCAGGTGATCCTGGACCGGCCTGATATCAAAGGTCGCGAGGAAATCCTCAGGGTCCATGTCAAAGGCAAACCGGTATCTCCGGATGTTGACCTGAACGATATCGCCCGGACAACCCCCGGCTTTGTCGGCGCTGACCTGGAAAACCTGGTCAATGAAGCCGCCATTCTGGCAGCCCGCAGGAATAAGAAAGTGATCGAGGCGTCCGAATTCATGGAAGCCATCGAGCGTGTGATTGCCGGCCCAGAACGCAAGAGCCGTCTGATCAATGACAATGAAAAGAAGATTATCGCCTACCATGAAGCCGGTCATGCCGTTGTGATCAACGCCTTGCCGGAAGCGGACACTGTCCAAAAAGTCTCCATTATCTCCCGCGGTGACGCCGGTGGTTACACCATCTCCTTCCCCGAAGAAGATCGGATGTTGAAATCCCGCAAGCAGATCCTCAGCGATATGATCGGGCTTTTGGGCGGCCGGGCAGCGGAAGAGATCGTCTTCAACGACATCACCTCCGGCGCATCCAATGACCTTGAACGCGTGACGAAACTGGCCCGCACCATGGTCACCCGGCTGGGTATGAGCGATGAACTCGGCCCGATGGTCTATGGCAAGAAGGAAGAATTGATTTTCCTCGGCCGTGAGATCTCCGAACAGCGCGATTACTCCGAGCAGGTCGCTCAGGAGATTGATATCGCCATTCAGAAGATTATCCAGGAATCCTATAAGGAAGCCAAAGCCATTCTGAAGAAATACCGGGCAGAACTGGACCAGATCGCGTCCAAACTGCTTGAGGTTGAGACCCTGGATGCCAAAGAATTCCTCTCCATCTTCCCCACCCCGGTGGACAAGAACGGCGGGATTCCCGTCCAGATCTAAACCATCACCTGGATTCAAAAAGGCTGCTTCGCTTGAAGCAGCCTTTATTATTTAATGGATTTGTTATCCTTCTGCAACCAATACCCGCCGGAGGACCTTGCCCACGCCTGTTTTAGGTAATGATTCCCGAAACTCGACATATCTCGGCACCTTGTAATTCGTCAACGTTTCCGAACAAAAATCTTTAATTTCTTCCGCCGTGACTGTCTCCCCTTCATTCAGGACAATCCAGGCTTTGGCTACTTCTGCGCCTTCCTCATCCTCCACGCCTGCCACCGCCACTTCGCGAACCTTGGGATGCTGTCGGATCACGGCTTCAACCTCGCTTGGCCAAACCTGAAACCCGCCAACTTTGATCACATCCTTCTTACGGTCAACCAGGTAAAAATAACCATCCTCGTCCATCCGGGCGACGTCTCCTGTATACAGCCATCCCTCACGTAATGTCTGGGCGGTCTCTTCGGGTTTCTGATGATAGCCCAGCATCACCTGCGGACCGCGGATGATTAACTCGCCCGCTTCTCCGACCGGCATTTCCTGTGTCCCCGTTTTCAGATCGACAATCCGGCAGGTCACACCCGGCAACGGCAAGCCAATGGAGCCCTCGCGGTTTTCACCCAATATAGGATTGCAGTGGGTTGCTGTCGGGGCTTCTGATAAACCGTACCCCTCCACCAGATGCCCATGTGTCAAAGCTTCGAATTCGTGTTTAACCTTCATCGGCAATGTAGCCGAACCGGAAATGCAGGCCTTGATGGAAGAGAGGTCATGTTCTCCGGCTAACACGGAGGGGTAATGATTGATGGCGGCATAAATATTTGGAACGCCGGGAAACACAGTTGCCTGATAGGTTTCAATCGCATCGAGCAACCCATCCAAGTCGCGGGGATCGGAAATCAGCACCATCCGCGCCCCCATGCGGATTGCCAGATGCATCCCCAGCACCATGCCATAGACGTGATAACACGGAATGGCGACCAAGACAGTCTCCCTGCCTTCCCGCGTATTCACCAGCCATTGGCGAAACTGGTAGACATTCGCCACCAGATTCCGGTGCAGTCCGACGGCGCATTTGGGTGTACCGGTTGTTCCGCCTGAATACTGGAACACTGCCGGGTCATCAGGTTCCACCTGCACAGTGGTAACTGCCTCAGCGTTCCCATTTTCCATTAAAAATGCCCACGAGAGATCATCATCCGGCAGCTCATCTTCCATTTCACCCACCACAATGAAACGCTCAATCGGGGTCGATTGTCTGAGCGATGCAATCCTGGAATAGGAATGGGCAGCGAGCACCAAAAGACGAATACCCGATTCCGCGGCCAGAGTCTGGACCTCGGTTGGGGTATAAGCAGGGTTCAACGCCATGACCACCCCGCCGGCTTTCAGAATGCCGTAATACCCGATCACAAACTCAGCCGTATTTGGCAATAAGAGTCCAACCCGCTCCCCCTTCTGCAATCCCCGTTCCAGAAGGTAATTCGCAAATCGGTTGGAAGCCCGATCCACTTCAGCATAGGTCCATTCTCTGCCATCCTGGATGATGCAGGTGGAAGAGGCATACTGAGTGACGGATTGGGCCAACAGATCAACCAAGGAAATTTCAGGAAGGTCTATCGAGGCAGGTACACCCTGATCGTAATGGGATAACCAGGGTTTATCGTCATATCGCATCTAAATAACTCCTTACCGTTAAAAGCATCCGATTCAGCAAATCATCGTCCGCCTCAAACCATTGGATTTGGGGGTCATCAGGCTTAAACCAATTCGCCTGGCGGCGAACAAAAATTCGGGTGTCACGCTTGATCAGCGCCACTGCTTCCTCATAAGAAATTTTTCCCTGAAGGTATTGAATGGTCTCGGCATAACCAATCGCAGACATGGTCGGCAGATCGGGACTATAACCGGCTTTTAGTAGGCCGAAGATTTCATTAACCAACCCAGCCTCCAGCATGAGATCAATCCGCTGGTCGATCCGCTGATAAAGCTCCTCACGGGGCCGTGAGATTCCCAAGACGATTGGAGCATAGCGACATTCCTGCTTGCAGCGCAGATCTGAAAATCGCTCACCGGTCAACAGGATCACTTCCATCGCCCGCACCACCCGGCGGACATTGCGATAGTCGATGCTATCCGCTGCATCCTTATCAAGCTTCTCCAAACGCCCATGGAAGCCCTCTGCGCCAATTTCATCAGCCCAATGGTTCAATGCCTCACGCAGGCCAAAATCCGGCGCCTGGGGCGGTATTCGCCAACCTTCGAGGATCGCCCGGACATATTGTCCCGTTCCGCCAACCAAAATCGGCAGCTTGCCTCGCGCATGAATCTCGTCAATCACGCGGTAGGCATTCTCTTGATAAAGCGCCAGACTCCAGGTTTCATCCGGGTCCGCCACATCAATCAGATGATGCGGGACATTCCTCATTTCTTCCCGCATAGGTTTTGCCGTGCCTATATCCATCCCGCGATATAAAAGCCGAGAGTCTGCGGAGACGATTTCGCCGTCCAATTGCTCAGCCATATCAATCGAGACGGATGTTTTTCCCACGGCTGTGGGACCAACGATAATAACCAGTGGGGGTTTATAATTCGGATTCATCAATCAATGTCGATAAAATGCTGGATATCTTTGGGTTGAAGCCCCTTGTCCATCTGAATGGCGATCACATCCACCCGCCAATCATCCGGTTGTTCGGGGTGTTCCTGAAGCCATAAAATCGCGGTGTCATAAATCTTTGCCAGCTTTTCCGCCGTAACGGATTCTTCCGGCAGGCCAAAGCTGACACTTGTTCGAGCCTTGACCTCCACAAACACAACGACATCATCCTTCTCAGCCACCAGGTCCACTTCGCCAAACCTGGAATGATAATTCCGATCCAGAATTTGATAGCCCTGTTGCTGCAGGTAATTAGCGGCGATTTCTTCGCCTTGCTGACCAACGTACTGCTGGTAGGTTTCCTTTTCATCCATAAGTGATTTAATCCTACGCTAAAGCGAAGGGTGCGTCAAGAATTATCAACAGGACTGGAAAATCGGGGGGATTATCGGTTAAAATTCAATAGGAGGAACAATGCCTACATTAGAGATCATAACCATTGGAACAGAACTTTTACTCGGAGAAATTCAGGACACAAATTCAACTTACATCGCCCGGACCCTTCGGGACCACGGGATCGATATCTACAGGATCACGACCATCGGCGATAATGCCAAAAGGATCTCGTCCGCAATCAGGGAAGCCCTCACCAGGGCGGAGATCGTCATCACCACCGGCGGTCTGGGGCCAACAGTCGATGACCCCACCCGCGAAGCCGTCGCCAGAGCAACGGACCGCGAACTGGAATATCGCGAAGACCTGTGGGAAGTGATCCAGGATCGCTTCAAACTTTACGGTCGCGCCCCCACTGAAAATAACCGTCGGCAGGCCTACATCCCTAAAGGCGCCATCCCGGTCAATAATCCGGTAGGCACCGCGCCGTGCTATATTGTCGAGATAGGCGATTCCTGCGTGATCTCATTACCTGGCGTACCCAGCGAAATGAAATTCATCCTGCACGAGTCCATCATTCCGTTTCTGCATCAAAAATTCGAACTTAAAACCCGAATCATCAAAGCGACGGTGCTGCACGCTGCCTCGCTGGGAGAATCGGCAATCGATGAACTGATCGGTGATCTGGAGGAATACGCCAATCCCACCGTTGGGTTGCTGGCCCATCCCGGTCAGGTGGATGTCCGTGTAACCGCCAAAGCCTCCTCGGAAGAAGAAGCCGCCGCGTTATCCAAACCCGTGGTGCAGGAGCTCCTCGACCGTTTAGGGAACAATATCTACGGCCGCGACCATGAGACTTTGGAAGGGGTGATTAATGCCCTTCTGAGTGATAAAAACCTCAGTCTGGGCGTGATCGAATTTGGTCTGGATGGCAGCCTCATCGAGCAGCTCCAGTCTGCGCACCCCAAGAATTTTAAAAGTCTCATCCTGGACAACCCGCCCGAAGAGGCCGGCCTTTTCGGGAATCAAGTTGCGGAATATGCCAAACAACTAGATGTGGATGTATGCCTGGGCGCTGCGTTGACTGTGGAACCCAATGTCACCCTTTACATCGCTTATATCCATGGCGATGACCATGACAATAAAACCCGTCATTACGGTGGGCCGAAGGATCATGCCCCGCTCTGGACCAGGAACGTCAGTCTGGACTTCCTGCGCCGCAAAATCCAGCATGTTGAAAAATAATTACTGTTAAGGAGAACTATGAAAAAAGCAGACCTCATCTTTACGAATGCCACCATCCTGACTATGGATGACAAATTCCATATCTTCAAACCGGGCGCGCTAGCTATTGAAGGCGACAGCATCCTCGCTGTAGGACCGGAAGCGGATATCCTGGAAAAATATCAGTCCGATAACATAATGGACTGCGAGAACAAGGTCCTGATGCCGGGGTTGATCAATGCCCATACGCATGTCCCCATGACCTTATTGCGCGGCCTGGCTGATGACCTGCGTCTGGACGTGTGGCTGATGGGGTACATGATGCCTGTGGAGCGCGAATTCGTCTCACCGGAATTCGTCCGTCTGGGCACCAAGCTGGCCTGCGCTGAATCGATCCGCAGCGGTGTGACCACCTTTGTGGACATGTACTACTTCGAAGCGGATATCGCCCAGGCCACGGCCGAAGCAGGCCTGCGCGCGATCTGCAGCGAGTCCATCCTGAAATTCCCCACACCTGACGCCGCTTCCTATGAGGATGCGTTGAAATACGCCGAAGAATTCATCGCCTCCTGGAAAGACCATCCTTTGATCATTCCCGCCATCGCCCCGCATGCCCCCTACACCTGCACGGACGAGATCCTGCAGGCCTGCACGGCCCTGGCGTTGAAATATGACGTTCCGCTGCATATCCACATCGCTGAAACGGCTGGCGAGGTGGAAAATATCCGCAAAGAATT
>CAYUSC010000045.1:0-3463 GCA_964447265.1 uncultured Candidatus Brevefilum sp. | reverse complement strand
TTCCTGATCGCCCGTGAGCAATCCGTCCTCTCCAAGCTGATCGCCATCGGCGGCGCCATGCAGCAGGAGAGCTTTGAAGTGCAGGCGAAGGTCCATGTTAAGGATCCGGATGTCATCATCGAAGCCCTGCAAAAGGATTCGATCGAAGTCGACTACTCCCGCCATTATCATGAATATGACACCTACTTCTTCTTTAATGATGAGGATCAGGGCCGCCTGCGCTATCGCGAGGATGAATTCATCAATGAATCAGGCGAGATCACCAATGTCCGCGGCCGCCTGACGCTGGTCGGCGTGACCCGTGAGGATGCTTTCGAGCATGATGTGATGCTCTCCCGCAGCCGCTACTATGCTCCTGCCACCCATTCACTGCGCTTCTACAGAGAATACTTCGAGCCAATGGGTGAATTGAATATTGAAAAAGACCGCATGCGGTTCAAGATCCAATATAAGGGTGTGGATTTCTACATCAACATTGACACCCTCATCGAACCTGACCTGGGACACTTCCTCGAGGTCAAGAGCCGCACCTGGAGTCGTGAGGACGCTGAGAAGAAATCCAAGATCATCGCTGAACTGATTGAGAACCTCGGCGCTTCCCCCAAGGCAGCCGAAACGGATGATTATATCGAGATCGTTGAATCTCAACTAAAGTAAGAGATCGGAAAACCCAATAATATGACCCTCAACGTTCTTTTCCTCGCCGCAGAAGCCGAACCCTTTATCAAGGTTGGCGGCCTGGGCGATGTTGCCGGCGCGCTGCCGGAAGCCATCCACAAAGCCACCCGACCTGGTTCGGGCTTACCCGAGGTGGATATCCGCCTGGTGATCCCCTTCCACTACGCCATCAAAGAGCGCAATTTTGATGTGGAACAAATCGGCGAATTTTATGTTCCAAAAGGGAAAACCAGCGAAAAGTGCCGGGTTTTTCTATATGACAAAGGCGCTGTCCCTGTATACTTGCTGGATGGCGACCCGATTGACGATAAGTCGCCGGTCTATTCCATCGATCCCATTTTGGACGGTTACAAGTTTGTCTTCTTCTCTTTGGCCGCATTGGAACTGCCCAGGTTCCTTGACTGGCGGGTAGATATCCTCCAGGCGAATGACTGGCATACCGCCACGTCTATCTATGCGCTGACCCAAAACCGCTTTCGCACCGGCCACTTGGAAAAGACCCGCACCATCCATTCTCTGCATAACCTGCCCTTCATGGGATTTGGCGTCCAGCAGGCCCTCACGGATTACGGACTGCCCCCGATTGATGACCCAATCCTGCCGGAATGGGCCCGGCACGCCCCCCTACCCATGGGCTTGTATTCCGCCGACCGGATCATCGCCGTCTCTCCCCACTACGCCGAAGAAATCCTCACGGAGGAATTCGGCTGCGGTTTGGTGGATTTCCTCAAAACTCGCAAGGATGCAATCAGCGGGATCCTCAACGGTCTGGATACGGAGAAATGGGACCCAAAAACGGACCCCAACCTGAGCCAGAATTACGATCAGGAAAGCCTTCCCCTCCGTAAACTCAACAAACAAGCGTTGCAGGAACAATTTGGCCTGGAAATCAACACGGAAATCCCTTTGCTGACAATCGTCAGCCGAATGGACCCGCAAAAAGGCATTGATATCGCCCTCCGCGGTCTCCAATATTGCCAAAATGAAAAATGGCAGGCGATCATCCTGGGAACAGGCGTCTCCTATGTCGAGGAGATGGCGCTCCAATTGGAAGCGGAATTCCCGGATCGAGTCAGGAGCATTATCAAATTCGATGGAAAGCTGGCCCATCAGCTTTATGCCGGTGCGGACCTCTTTATGATGCCCTCTCGATATGAACCCTGCGGTCTCTCCCAATTGATCTCAATGCGCTATGGCTGCGTTCCCATCGCCCGCGCCACCGGCGGCCTGGCGGATACGATCCATTATGCCCCCCGCAAACCTCGTGAATCCACCGGAATACTCTTCAATAAACCCATCCCCTCAGCCTTTGCCGCCGCGTTAAAAAGAATGTGTCGTCTATATCAAAAGCCCGAACTCTGGTCATATATTCAAATCAATGGCATGCAGGCGGATTTTTCCTGGGAAAATTCCGCTCGAAAATACGTGGCTGTTTATCAGGAATTATTGACTGATTCTAAGTAATTAAGCGCTAGGAGTCTTATATGGAACAAAACCGCGCAGCAGGCATTCTCCTGCACCCCACCAGTTTGCCCGGCCCGGATGGGATCGGCGACCTGGGACCCGAGGCCTTTCGCTGGATCGATTTCCTTCACCAATCCGGGTGCCAGTTTTGGCAGGTCCTTCCCCTCGGTCCGACCGGTTATGCCGATTCGCCTTATCAATGCTTCTCCGCTTTTGCCGGCAATCCCTATCTGATCAGTGCGACCATTCTCCTCGATCAGGGGCTCCTCACCAAAGAGGACCTCACCGACCGTCCAGCTTTTCCCCTGGAAAGGGTCGATTACGGCCCGGTGATCGAATGGAAGCTAAAAATCATCACCAGAGCCTATAAGAATTTCCTCACCAGTGGTGATGAAGCCCTGCAAAGGGATTTTGAACTCTTCAAGGAAGTTGAAAAGGACTGGCTGGCCCCATTTGCCATCTTCATGGCGATCAAAACGGAACGCAACCTCAATCCCTGGGACACCTGGCCGGAAGAGCTGCGCCAGCGTAAACCGGATGCCTTGAAGAAATTCACGCAATCTCATAAGGATGAAATTGAACAACAGGCTTTTGCCCAATTCATCTTCTTCCGCCAGTGGCAGGATATTCGCAAATACGCCCACGAAAAAGGTATCCGGATCATTGGCGATGTGCCGATTTTTGTCGCTTATGACAGCGCGGATGTCTGGGTTAATAAGGAATTGTTCTATCTGGATAAGGATGGCTTGCCAGAGGTCGTCGCCGGCGTTCCGCCAGACTACTTCTCCGTAACCGGTCAGCTATGGGGCAATCCGCTCTACAAATGGGATGTTCATAAGGCCCAGGGTTATGCCTGGTGGCTCTCACGGCTGCAGGCTGTCCTCAAACAGGTGGATGTGGTCCGCTTGGATCATTTCCGCGGCTTTGAGGCCTATTGGGAGATTCCCTTTGGTAATGAAACCGCTGTTGAGGGACGCTGGGTCAAGGGACCCGGTCAGGACTTCTTCAAAGTGATCGAGGAGAAGCTGGGCAATCTGCCAATCATCGCCGAGGACCTGGGCGTGATCACCGAGGGTGTAACCGCGATGCGGGACGCCTTCCACCTGCCGGGAATGAAAATCCTGCAGTTCGCCTTCGCATCCGATCCGGACGATGCCTTCCTGCCTCATAATTACCCGGTGAATTGCGTGGCCTATACTGGCACGCACGATAACAACACCACCCGCGGCTGGTATGACACCGCACCGGAACGTGAGAAAGATTTCTGCCGCCGCTACCTCGCCCGTTCGGGGGATGACATCGCCTGGTCAATGATCCGGGT
>CAYUSC010000044.1:2156-20529 GCA_964447265.1 uncultured Candidatus Brevefilum sp. | reverse complement strand
TGTTCTTCGGGTGGGCTGACCAGCATGGCGAAATTATCCAATAATGGACTGACGCTCTGCATCAGGACATTGCGCAGTAATAGGCTGATGGCCGCCACAAAGAGAAATGGGACGAAACCTAAAGTGAAAAGGAAAATGAGACTGATGCTCTGGGTGAACACGATGGGGATGATTCGGCTGCGTGACACCCTTGCCATCCAGGGCGCCAGCAATGAGCCAAAAAAGACAAAAAGCGATGAAAGGCTGAACACCACCCCCAACAGGTTGTCACTGATCTCAAATTTGGATTTGAGGAAAACATTGAAATAAGGGATCAGGATCGCCGCTCCCAAACCCGTCAAGAGGTTAATCAGCGCTAACTGGCGAACGACCCGCCGACTGGCGATTTTGCGGATCAGTTGTTTAAGGGGGATATCACGGGCGTTCGCGGCATATTGCGAACCGGTTTCCTCCATCAGCAGGATAGGGATCAGGCTGGTGGCAGCCAGGATAATCCCTGCCGAGATGACCCAACGATAGGAAGCAGCCGTACCCTGAGTAAGCCCAATCCATTTCTCCAGGAGACCGGGAACCTGACCGCCAACCAGGTTACCGATGGTGGCGGCAAGGGTCATCAGCCCGAAATTCAGGCTGAAAATCATGGCCTGATTTTCCTTTTTACTGGCGCTCATGATATAAGGCGCCTGGGCGATCAGATAAAGCATGATCCCCGCACCCTGCAGAAGGCCAAAGAAAATGATCCATCCGGGTTGGGTGAGATGGACTTCGAGGATCATCCCGCCAAAACCGACGACCAACCCCAAAATCATACTGGTCCTGCGGCCGATCCTGTCGGTCAGTACCCCGAGTGGGAGTCCTAAAAGGAGCGCAGCCAGGGGCGTGACCATTCTGATCAGGCCGAGGATCTCGTTGGTGAATCCCAGCGAAAGGATGTAGAGGTTGAAGAACAGATCCCAAACACTGTATGAGAAGCCATACATCATCGTGGAGGTGAGAAAGTATTTGGTGTTCTTATTCAGATTCATAGCCATGGATGGGTGCGGTGCCCCTTTCTGAGAAGCGGGATTGATTTTACCATGATTGATCCGGCTAAATAAAAAACCCGGCCGTAAAACCATGTTTCAGGTTGTCAGGCCGGGTTAGATCACTTTTGAAAAGGTTAGCTCAGGCTGTCATTTCCTTGCGGAAGGTGATCATGGTGCGCTTTTTCTTGTAGCCCATGCTCTCATATAATTGCAGCGCGCCGTTGGGGTTTTCAGTATCCACGCCCAGAGCGACCATCGTCATCCCGTGGTCCTTGTGCATCTGCATGCTGCGGGCAATCAGCGCTTTGGCGATCCCGCGCCGCCGCCAATCCTTGCGGGTGGAGATCTCTTCCGTCCAGCCGCAAAGTTTGTTGAATTTCTTGTTGTATTCCACATCAATATAATTCAGAATGCTGGCAACCACTTCGTCTCCATCCCAGGCGACCTGCCAGAGGTCAGGTTGGAAGAACCGGGAAGTGCTGTAGGAGATGTAATCTTCCTCCTGCGGCTGTGAGAATCCCCAATGGTCGCGAAAAGCGTCAATTGAGGCATTCCAAATCCGGCGGTGATCCTCTTTTTGGGCGGGGCGCACTTCGATGCCTTCCGGTAAAGCCACCTCAGGAATATCATCAAGCGGGCGGTCCATTTCAAAGAAGTAACGATTGGGTTGGTAGCCCATTTCTTTCAGGATGGCGTTCAGTTTTTCCTTGTTTTCCAGGCTGTAGGATTGGTAGTATCGCTTGCCATCTTCGGGATGTTCTGCGGCGATAACCTGGAGGCGTTTCTCATTCCAATCCATCATGGCCTGTTCGATGCCCATATTGCGCCATTCCGGGATGATCTTGATAAACTGGGAATAAATCCTCTCTAAGGTATCATCAATCTGATACCAACTTACCCGCCCATAAGCCACGGTTTTATCTTTGACATCGACCAGGATCATATCCTCGTTGATATCGCAGTTGGTCAGGTGGCTGTAATCATGTTCCAGGTCCTTAAGGGTGGACGCGAATTCGTCGTCATCAGCCTCGGCGTTTCTTTCCAAGATATCGAGCATTTTGGGGTAATCGGATTTCCCGGCAAAGTGCCGGAATCGGAGCCCTTCAATGAGGGGGGCGTTTTCAATCACGATTTCTTTTGTCTTCATACTTTTTCTCCAATTTTGTAAAGCGGCAGGGAAGGGTGATGTCCACCCCCGCAAACTGTCCAATCGGTGAACCTGAGACCGGTGCAAACCTCACGGTGCTTTGTTTTTCGGGAACAAATCCGGTCTTCAGTCCGCCGAGTTTCCAGCTTGCTTCACCCCATCCCTGCGGGTGAAAATACTTGGTTGATTTTATCCTTTGCCATTCGGCGAATTGCCGTTGGCTTCCGCAACCCTTTCCAGATCCCGTTTATCCAGCTTGAATTTCAGGAAAGCCGGGATCACGGTAATCAGAGCAAAGACAGCGGTGATATAGAAAGGCGCCTGGGGTGCGATGGACTTCCAGAGGAAGGAGCCAATCGCCGGGGCGGGTAAGGAGAAGATGCCCAGGCTGGCATGGATCAGGCCAAAGCCCGTACCACGCAGCTTTTCAGGCAGCGCCTTGCTCAGGAGGGATTGGTAGGCCGGAGACATCAGCCCCACCGCCACACCGAACACCGCCCAGACCGTGGCGAAACCCGCAAAGCCATCCACCTTAATCAGCAGCAGCATAGCCACAAATTCCAGGAAGAAGCCCAGTGCGATGGCAATCCGTTCGCCGAACTTGTCGGAGAACCAGCCGGCGGGGATCGTGGTCACCATGGAAGCGACTCCAAAGAAGGAAGCCAGCCAGCCAATTTGCTGCAGGCTCATCCCGCCGATTTCCTCCAGATAGAGCGGCATCAGGTTGAAGGACAATGAAAAAGCGATGTCCCGGACGCCGTCCGTCAGCAGCAGCCAGGTGAGCAGCCCACCCGCAATGGCCAAGGTAAAGATGGTTTTGAAGTTTACCTTCAGCGATTCGAAGGACAGTTTCTCGCCTGCTTCAACCTTGCGGCGTTTCCCGGCCACTTTTGCCAGGATCAGCCGAATCGTGGTGGCGCAGACATAAATGCTGGCCGCGACGATCAGCATCAGGCGGAAACCGTAGGTATCCGCCAGCCAACCGGCCAGCGGCGGCCCGATCACGGTCACGACGGTGTAGATGGTGTCGGTGATACCATAGACCTTGCCGCGATTCTCCTCTTCGGTCTCTTCGGCAATGAAAGCGCCGAAACTCGGACCAATCAACGAGCGGGTGAGCGCATTGAGCGTCTCAGATAGATAGAGCCACTGCCAGGTAGGCACAAAAATGGGGCTGATGAACGCGCCCAGGCCGATTACACTGCCGATGGCAACGCTGCGAAGTCTGCCGATGGTATCGGAGACCCAACCGCCCAAAACCTGCAAAACCAGCGGGACAATCTGCGATACGGTGAAGAAGATCCCGATCTGGAGCACGTCCGCCCCAAGGTGTTTCAAATATAGGGGCAGCATGGTGACATACATCTCTGATGCGATGTTGGCAAAAACCATGGCGACCATAAAGACGATCAGCGTTTTCGATAGGATTCGCGGGCGTTTCTTGATCGCCTGCGGTATTGTTTCTTGTTCTGTGATTTCCATTTCTTTTTCTCTCATTAATTCTTAAAGCACTCGAATCCAGATCTCAGGAGGTCGTAATATCCTCACCGGGACGAATTTCGAAGCTGTAGGTATCATATTGGCGCGCCACATGCATGCCGGCTCTTTCATAGAGCTGGGTGGCATTGGTGAGGCTGGTGGCATCCACGCCTAGGCCGACGCGCTGTTTCCCACGGCGATAGAATTCGCCAAAAGCATGTTGCAGCATTGCCATCCCCAATCCCCGGCGGCGCCAGGGCCTGCGAACACAGAGCTGACTTACCCAGGCCATATCCGGATCTTCCGTGAGCTTATTGCTGCACCGGCAGACACCGGCGATCTCGTCCCCATCTTTGGCCAAAAACCAAACGGAGGGGTCAAAGTCCTTGGACTCCTGGATATAGTGCTGCCATTGTCCCATTTGTTCGTCGATGGAACGAGGAACATGACCCCAATGATCGGAAAAGGCTTCTTCCATAGCTTCGAGTGTTGGGCGGAGTTCCTTATCCATATTGATGGGAACGATGGTCAAGCCTTCCGGGATTTGAGGCTCGGGAGGCGTCTGATTCAGATCGATCACCATTCGGAAGAAGTTGCGGACGTTTTGATAGCCATATGCCTCCAGGGCTTTCTTTTTACGGATATCCAGGTTGGACATCCCCTGGTTCATGACCACCTTGGTCCCTTCCGGCGCAAGGGCGATCCGTTCCCGACTGCGTTTCTCGGCCCAGCTCATCATCGCCCGGAAGACGTCCTCATCCCAGGCGTCGGGATGCATACAGCCCCAGGTGTATTTGACCACATGGGGTTCAGAGATATCCCAAACCTCAACGTAGCCAATGATTTCACCTTGTTGATTTTCAACCACTCGGGCCAGCTCATCCAGATTGACCCCCGGTGAAGTCCAGTCGACCATCATTTCGTCGAAATCAGTATCATTTGCGCCGAACAGGTATTGAGAATGGGCATTGAAAAGGTCCACCACTTCCTGGGCGTCATCCAGCGTAAAAGGCCGGATTTTCGTTAAAACCATATTCTCAAGCATTTTTCTTCTTCTCTCTCTACGTTCTTCATCAAACCTTGCAGATGATGGGGCGGATATGTCTTGGGTGTTCCAAATCCCAACCGGCAATTGTTTTTCTTTGTTTATTGCGTTCATGATCATTCTCTCAGTTCAACCATCCCGGCCTATGAAAGACAGGGGCTTTTCCTTCCGGCGATTTGGCTCGTAAATCAGTCAAATCTGGTGCGGCTGGCCGCTTGCGGCCTTGCCGCGGGCATCCCAATGAAATTTCTATTGCGGCTCATCATCCTTTTATCCTTTTTCAAATAAATCCTCAAAAATAAAAACCACGGGCTTCTTCTGATCCCGTGGTTTGTTGGTTGGCTTGAAACCGTTTGAGGGTTTTGGCGCTGAACACAAAAAAAGCCACGGGGTTTGGAGTTCGCCCGTGGCCAGTTTTACCAAGTTTTAGGTAAGACTAAATATTAGCAGGCGCACTCCGCGTAGGTCCTGATCCACCGGCAACATCGGCGAATTTAAGACGAGGCAGAAAAATTGCAGTAATAACCATGCTCATGCGGGTGCGTCCTTTCTTTTAAGATTCTTGTCTAGTGGGCCTGATATTCAGGCGTTTTTCTCAACATAACGAGTTTATCATAGGGATTTCTAAAGTGTCAAGCAATTTTTCATCATTTTCAAGACTTTTTAAGAAAACCAAAATAGAGCAAAGCGCCCAAACCGGCAACGCTGATTGCGACCAGGGCAATCCCAAAACCTTTTCCGTTGCTCAGCGCCTGGGCGAAGATGGAAGGTCCTCGGGTCGGCGTTTGGGTTGGTGAGGGCGTGCGGGAGGGGGAAGGCGTCATGGTGGCGCGCGGTTGGGTGGGGGTGGGGGTGCCGGGGTCCTCGGTGGGGGTCTGGCGGGAGTGCAGTCGGGTATCGGGATGGTGGCGGTGGGGACGGTGGCTTTCTGGATAATCAATGTCTGCCCCTCATAAACATCTGTGGTCTCAAGGCTGATGTTACTGTTTGCCAGAATGGTTTCAATCGGCACGCCATAGGCCTGTGAAATGGCCCAGAGCGTCTCGCCGTATTTGACCGTATGAATGATGATTCCATCCGCGTTAGGCGTGACGGTGGCAACAGGGTAGATCACCACTTCGGTTTCCTGGGCGACAACGCTGGTATCTTCGCCGGTATCATCTGCGGTATCGGGGTTATCTGAAACGGTGCTGCCGGAAGGGATGACATTCAGGGTGTAATAGACAGTATTATTCGCAATGGCAACCCCCGCGCCAACTCTTCCCCCGGTATAACCAACCATGGTGACCCAGTGGGTGTAATCCGACCACACCGTATAGATGCAGTAGCTTATCGACATATTCGTCCCCATGGCGACATTTTCCTTGATGCCGTAATCAAAAGCCGTGGAGCCATCCGCTCGGACGTGGGTCCAGGTGCCAAGGGAGGCCATGTAATCGCTTTGGGTCTGGGCAAAGGACATCAAATAGGAGTCGGTGGAATAAGGTTCCAGGCCCTGGCTCTGGCGGAGGCTGTTCACCCCACTGATTAGGTCGGAAGCCGATCCAACCTGAGCCTGGACGGGCCGGATAGGCGCCAAAAGGATCAGGATGAACGTCAGTAGAGGGATGAGGGTTCGTTTCAGTGCTTTTTGCATAATGGCATTATTATAGCTTGTAAAATCGATTAACGGAAACCCCCGAAAATGCCCTTTTGCTGAAAACCTGATGTATAGACAGGCGTCGCTGACAGGCAATTAAGGTAAAATCAATGGATGAACTTTACACGGAGGTATGTTGAAGATGCTTGATTTAAACCTGATCCGGGAAGAACCGGAACATATCCGAGAAGCGATGGTGAAACGTCAGATGGATCCGGGAGTTGTCGATCAAGTCCTTTCTTTGGATGAGAAGCGGCGTGATCTGATCCTGCAAGTTGAAACCATGCGCTCAGAAAGGAATGCCGTCTCAAAAGAGATCGGCAGGATGAAAGATAAGGACGAGCGCCAGACCAAGATTGATGAAATGCGCGAACTGGGCGATAAGATCGATGGTGTGGATGCTGAGTTGAGTCAGGTGGATTCTGAGCTGTCTTCAATCATGGCCGTGCTGCCGAATATCCCCGATCCGGAAGTGCCGGTGGGCCTGGACGATAAGGACAACATTGTCCTGCGGGTTGTGGGTGAAAAACCGGAATATGATTTCGAACCCAAACCGCATTGGGATTTGGGAACGGATTTGGGCATCATTGATTTTGATCGCGGCGTCCGGCTGGCCGGCTCGCGGTTCTATGTCCTCAGCGGCAAAGGTGCTTTGCTCCAGCGCGCTCTGATCTATTGGATGGTCGGGCTGCATATCGGGCAGGGTTACCTTGAAAAATATCCGCCTTTCATGGTGCGGGAAGAGGTGCTCTACAGCGCCGGGCAGCTGCCAAAATTTAAGGACAACCTCTATCACGACGTGGAAGAAGACCTCTGGATGGTGCCCACCGCTGAAGTCCCGCTGACGGGACTGCATATGGGCGAAATTCTGGAAGAGGAACAACTTCCGTTACATTATACGGCCTACACAGCCTGCTTCCGCCGCGAAAAGATGAGCGCGGGGCGCGATGTGCGCGGCATCAAGCGCGGCCATCAATTCGATAAGGTGGAAATGTACACCTACTGCACGCCGGAAAACTCGGCCATGGAGCACGAGAAAATGGTCAACGATGCCGCCGAAACGCTCGAAAAGCTGGGCCTGACCTACCGGGTGCTGCTTCAATCGACAGGTGACCTCAGCTTCGGGTCCCATAAGACCTATGACCTTGAGGTTTGGGCGCCGGGCTGCCAGGAATGGCTGGAAGTCTCCTCCATTTCCAATATCGGCTCATTCCAGGCCCGCCGGGCCGGGATCCGCTACCGGCCGACCGAAGGCAAGGGGACGGAATTCGTCCATACGCTGAACGGCTCCGGTTTGGGAATGCCCCGCACGCTGATCGCCGTCCTGGAAAATTACCAGCAAGCGGATGGCTCCGTTGCAGTGCCTGAGGTGCTGCAGCCGTTGATGGGCGGAATGAAGGTCATCCGGGCGGATTAATGTCCCTTTGGGCTGAAATACCTTTATTATTCGTCGTCATCCTGGGAATACTGATCGGGTTCTTTGGCCTGTTGCTGGTATTCTTTCCCGGACTGACGGTTATCTGGGCGTCTATCCTCATCTGGGGGATATTCACCCTGTTCAATTATGCTGCAGGCCCTTGGACCTTTACGCTGACGATTGCCACATTTGTGGTCATCACCATGTTGATGGTCTTGGGGAACATCATTGACAATATCTTCATGGCGGGGGGCGCCAGGAGCAAAGGCGCTTCCTGGTGGGCAATTGGGCTGAGCTGGGTGGCGATGATCCTGGGGGGCATCTGGTTGACGCCGATCGGCGGGCTGGCAGCCGCGCTGGTGGTCCTGTTCGTCGTGGAATGGATCCGGATCAAGGACAGCAAGAAGGCCTTTGACTCCACCTCACATATGGCAATGGGTTGCGGGTGGGCGGTGGTTTCTCGTCTGGTGATTGCAATAGTCATGATCAGCCTGGCTGTTATGTGGTATTTTGCGCTCTATAAATGATATAGTTTAAATCGAAAACACCCCGAGATGCAGTTCACTCGGGGTGTTTTTTGTTTCTAATCTGAGGAATTACTCGCGGGGCAGGAGGCTTTCCAGCATCAGCACCGAGCGCTCTCCGAGGCCTTCGGCCAGGAGGACCAGATGGCTCATGGTGGCTTCTTCCTCGACCTGTTCCGAGACGAACCAGCGCAGGAAATCCTGTGAGGCATAGTCTTTTTGCTCAATGGCGATCGACATCAGGTCATTGATGTTTCTGGTGACCTCTTTTTCCCATTTGAGGGCCATTTCGAAGGCCTGCTTCACGCTGTCAAATTTGGTGTTGGGTTCGGCAATGGCGGGGATAGCCACTTCGCTCTCAACATCCAGCAGGTAATGGATGAACTTGAGGGCATGTTCGCGTTCTTCTTCGGATTGCTTGAAGAACATTTCCGAAAGCCGCAGCAGACCCAGGCCGTTGAAATAGGCTGCCATGTTGATGTAGATGTGTGAAGCCAGCAATTCGTGGCCGATTTGTGCATTGATTGCGTAATTTAGTTCTTTACTGATTTTCATGGTTTTAGTCTCCGTTTCTCTTGTTTATAATGATTATTATTATAATCCGCGGAATGTATAATTTCTATAATAATTATCCTAATTAACCTTAAAAAGTGGGAAATTGTTACGATTTTTCGGAAAATTCGCCGCGATGTGGGGTGCTGGAGACAAATTGAGCCGCCTCACCGGTCAGATGATCGGTGTTGGCCCAACTGAGCAGATGCCCAACCGGTGTTTCACCCTGCAATTCGACATCGATTTCAGTGAGCGAGGCGTTGTGGTTATCGTGTTTGAAAAGATCCAGAATTTTGACGCCGGGGCAAAGGGCGGGGAGTGTTGAGGTGAAGATGCCGCCATGCCCAACGACCAATACGGTCTGATTGGGGTAGGCCAGGAGCACCCTTCGCAACCCGCTTTGATATCTCTCCCAGAGTTGGCTATAATTTTCGCCGCCCGGGAAGGAGACTTCAGCTCGTCCTTCCACCCAGGCATGGATTACACGCCGGTATTGATCCCAGGTGTCGTCGCTGGGGGGGACGTCTTCAAGGACACCCACATTAAATTCCCGAAAGGCCTCATCCACGATGGGGGTGAGTCCGAGAGCGTCTCCGGCAATGGCTGCGGTTTGGTGGGCGCGTTTGAGGGGTGAAGTGAAAATGGCGTGAATATCCCGGTTTTGCAATGCCGCGGCTGTCTGTTGGGCTTGCAGAACACCTTTTTCAGTCAGAGGGTAATCAATTTTCTTGTAAGAGAATTCTTTGGTGAGGTTTGCCCGGTTTTCGCCATGACGCAGAAGGATGATCCGGTTCATAAGGATTTAACTCCGGGCTTGACGGGCAAGGAAGAGCGCGATGGACCCGGCAACTGCGGCATTGAGCGAATCGATCTGTCCCTGCATGGGCAGGTTCATCAACATATCGCATTTATCCCGGACAAGGCGACGCAATCCCTGGCCTTCATTGCCGATCACCAACCCAATCCCGCCATTGAGGTTTAGTCTCTGGGGAGGCTGGGCTTCTGGGCTGCCCTCCAGCCCCACCATCCAGCCGCCAACTTCCTTCAGCCGGTCCATGGCCTGGGCCAGGTTATGTTGGGCGATCAGCAGCATCTCCGTCGCGCCGGATGAGGCGTTTACTACCGCAGGCGTGACCGAGGCGGCTCGGGCGGTGGGGAGGACCACCCCATGTACGCCAAAGGCTTCCGCACTGCGCAGCAGGGTTCCCAGGTTTTGGGGATCCTGGATCAGGTCCAGAATCAGGACAAAGACTGGCTCCTGCCGGTTTTGGGCACGCTGAATGATTGCTTCCAAATCGGAATAGGGATAGCCGCCCACTTCCAGGGCCAGGCCCTGGTGATGTGGGTCAATGCCATCCAGATAATTGCGTTTGACAACTTCAATCGGGACTTTGTATTTTCGGGAGAGGTTGACGATATCTTCCAGGTGTCCCTGGGGTTTGACCCCCTGGGCCAGCCAGAGACGATTGACCTGCCGCCTTCTGGCACGCAGAACTTCGAAAGCCGGATTTCGTCCGGTGATCCATTCACTCACGGTACGCGCCTATTCCCAGTGCCAGGAGGAACCCTGGGGGGTGTCTTCGATCACCACACCGAGTTCGGCCAGTTCCACACGGACCTTATCCGCCAGGTCGTAATTTTTGTTTTTACGCAGGTCCTGCCGCAGCGAAACCAGTAGGTCAATGAAGGAATCGGCATTGGTCGCAGCGGCTTCGGGGGCTTTCAATTGCAGACCCAGGACGCCGGTCAGCTCTTTGAAGGTGCTTTGAGCGGATGCCAGTTCTTCATCGGTTGCATTCTCGGCGCGAGTCTGGTTGATGGCCCGAACGAGGTCAAAGAGTTGACCCAGCGCACCGGCGCTGTTGAAGTCATCATCCATCGCATCAGTGAAACCTTTGCGGGTGGCTTCTTCCTGGTCTGCCAGAGATTCCAGAACCTCTTCCGGAGCGCCGGATGCATTCGGCAGGGCAGGTTTGAGGGCTGAAAGCAGCCGGTCCAGAGCGCGCTCGTTGGCCTCGACGACTTCGTCGGTGAAGGTGAGCGGGCTGCGATAATTGGAACTCAGGACGATCAGGCGCATGACATCGCCGGGATGGTCGCTGAGGAAGTCGTTAATTGAGATCAGATTGCCCAGGGATTTGGACATTTTCTCGCCTTTTAGCTGAAGCATGCCGTTATGCATCCAGTAGCGGGCGAAGGGTTTGCCGGTGATCGCTTCAGTTTGAGCGATCTCATTTTCGTGGTGGGGAAAGATCAGGTCATTGCCGCCGCCGTGGATGTCAATTTGCGGGCCGAGATGTTCCAGGTTCATGGCGGAGCACTCGATATGCCAGCCGGGTCGCCCTTTACCCCAGGGGCTGTCCCAGGCGGGCTCACCGGGCTTGGCGGATTTCCAGACAGCGAAGTCCATCGGATTTTCCTTGCGGTCATCCACACGGATGCGGGCGCCGGCATTCATCTCGTCCAGCTTGCGGCCGGATAGCTTGCCGTAATCCTTGTCGCTTTCCACCCGGAAATAGACATCGCCATCGGCAACATAAGCCGAATCGTTTTCCAGGAGGTGAGCGACCATATTGATGATCTGGTCAATCTCGTTGGTCGCGCGGGGCGTTTCGGTCGCCGGGAGGATGTTTAAGTCAGCGAGGTTCTGCTGGTATTCCCGGATATACTTTTCAGCCAGTTCGTGGGGGTCAATGCCAAGCTGATTGGCGCGATTGATGATTTTATCATCCACATCGGTGAAATTCATGACGTAATGAACGTCATAGCCTTTATAGGTCAGATAACGCCGGACGATATCGAAAACCAGGGCGGACATGGCATGGCCGACATGAGCGCTGTCATAGACGGTGACGCCGCAGACATACATGCGGACTTTGCCAGGTTCGATGGTTTCAAACTCGGATTTATCCCGAGTCAGGGTGTTATATACTCGTAAAGACATGGGGTGTTTCTCCCTGTGGGTGTTTAGCTAAAGATTAGTCTTGTTCCGGCTTGGCAAAGATCATCCGGCCGGCGGCAGTCTGGAGGACCTTGGTCACGGTGATCGGAATGGTCTTACCGATGAATTTGTGACCGTTTTCCACCACCACCATCGTACCATCTTCCATATAACCGACGCCCTGACCATATTCCTTCCCTTCCTGGATGATTTTCATTTCGAGGGTTTCACCCGGCAGGAGGATCGCCTTGACGGCGTTGGCTAATTCGTTGATGTTGAGGATGGAGACGCCTTGCAGCTCAGCCACACGGTTGAGATTATAGTCATTGGTCAGGATCGGACAGCTCATCTGACGAGCCAGGACGATCAGCCGTTCATCCACTTCACGGACGCCTTCAACATCAATGTCGGTGATGGTCACGGGGATGGCGGGGTCTTTTTGGAGCTCGGAGAGCACTTCCATGCCGCGGCGGCCGCGTTGGCGGCGGAGGTTGTCGGCAGAGTCGCTTACATATTGAAGTTCGTTGAGCACGAAGCGGGGAATCAGCAGCCGGCCGGGGATGAACCCGGTGCGGGCGATATCGGCGATCCGGCCGTCAATGATGGCGCTGGTATCCACGAGAATGCGCTGGGTGTCTTTCAGGCCGCCTTCATCGGATTTCTCGCTGCTGCGACCACCCTTGCCGAGGGGCTTGAAGAGGTTTTGCAGGTCCTTTTGGCGGGCAACAAACAATACGATGCCCAGATAGCCGAAGAGCAGGACAGCGACGAAGGGCAAAATGCTGCCCAATGGGTCTGGCAGGAGGGAAATGGGATAGGCCAGCAGGGCGGCGGTGATGGCGCCGACGATCAAACCTGCCAAACCAAAAAGAAGCGTTTGAGCGGATACTTTGCTCAAATTCTTGTGAAGAGCGGATATGGGCTTAATGGAAATCCACGGAGCAAGGATAAAACCGAGGAGGCCAAGAAGAATTGTGGTGGTGACTTGAAAAACAATGAGGGGAATCTGGCTTGTGGTCCAAATTTCCAGAACGAGGGTTTCCAGAGGTTCCCCCAGAAAAACGCCAATGATAGCAAAAATAACGAGTCCGATAAGACGGACAATAAGTTCTAACGACATGAATAACTCCTTTTTAAGGTGCAAATAATTGAGATAATACCTATCAGAATAATAACATGCTGACTTTGATTAGTCAATTTATTCTTGTAAGAAATATATAAATTTTGTTTAAGGTTCAAAAGATAAGCGGTTTGCAAATGACTTTAGCTCTCTACTATAATTGTATCCAGCACTCATTAAGATTTGCTTTAGCCAGTCTGTTTGAAACGGTAGGAAAGAATGGATTTGCAGCCTGAGACAATTTTGCATGAACGGTACCGCGTGATCGAAAAGCTCGGACAGGGCGGCATGGGGGCGGTTTATTTGGCCTGGGACCAGACCTTGGATACCCAGGTGGCGATCAAAAGCAACTTCAACCCCGCCCCGGAGAGCGTGAATCAATTTCTCAAGGAAGCCCGTTTGTTGGCAGCGCTGCGCCATCAAAATCTGCCTCGGGTGATCGATTATTTCGTGATCGAAAAAGAACAATTCCTGGTGATGGACTTCATCCCCGGAGAAGATCTGGGCCAGCGGCTGAAGGCGGAAGGCGCGCAAAAACTGGACGACGTCCTGCGCTGGTCCGCCCAACTTTCGTCTGCGCTGGCCTATCTCCACGCTCAGAACCCCCCGGTGATTCACCGGGATGTCAAGCCCGCCAACATCAAGCTGACCCCCGATGGGGAGGCGATTTTGGTGGATTTCGGGATTGCCAAAACGGACGCGGCTCAATCCCAGACGGCCACCGGCGCGGCGGGTTATACGCCCGGCTACGCGCCGCCTGAGCAATACGGTCAGGGGCATACTGGTCCCTATTCCGACCAATTCTCTCTGGCTGCCACGGTCTATGCCCTGCTGAGCCAGGCCAAACCGGCTGACAGCATCGCGCGGGTGCTGGGTAAAGAGACACTCGTCCCAATCCGGCAGATGGACCCCGATATCCCTCAAAATGTCGCCGACGCAATCCTCAAAGCCCTGGCGCTCAAGCCTGAAGACCGGTTTGACTCGATATCTGATTTTCAAAAAGCCCTGGAAAACCCGAATTTTCAGCTTTTGGATGAGGAACGTGAACGGATCAGTTCCGTGATGGCCCCTGCTGCGTCATCCGAGCCGACCCGGATGGCCGGACAGCCGACGGATCCGACGGTGCTGCCCGCACCGGCAAAGAAAAAGGGCGTAAAAGTTGGCTTGATCCTCGGGATAGTCGGCGGACTGGCTTTGGTCTGCCTGGCCGCGACAGCTTTACTGCTGTTTGTCTTTCCGCAGAGCCCGATCTACCTGCTGGATGGAGAAGCTGCACCCACTGTGACAGCAACCGTTCAGGTTGTGGCGACCACTGAGGTATTGGCGGCGCAAGAGACAATTGTTGTCGTAGCACCCACTGAGACGGCAACTGAAGAACCCACTGCAACCAGCACAATCACGCCTACGGCGACCGAAGCCCTGGAAGCGGTCGGCGGGAGCGGTTTGATCGTGTTTGCCTCGGATCGGGGAGAGGGAGACGCGATCCAGATTTGGACGATGGAGGTGTTGCGCAATCCGGAAGGCGAGGTTGGCACCGGTGCGCTGACCCAACTCACCTTTGACGAGGGCGATAAGGACCAACCGGTCTGGTCGCCGGATGGTTCGCAGATCGCCTATGTCGCACCGGGCGGGGGGAATAACGGCCTGGATATCTGGGTGATGGATGCGGATGGGAGCAATTCGGTGAACATCACGCAGCACGCCGGGGATGAATTTGACCCCGTCTGGATGCCGGATGGATCCCTGATTGCCTTCACCCATCATCTGCGTGATGCCGGCAGCACGCCCATTTACGCCCTGACCTGGGTCAGGCCGAATGGCAGCGGCAGAGAGCGGATCAGCACCGATTTTGTCGAATGGGACCCGACTTTCACACCGGATGGGGCCTTCATGGTTTATGTCATTTCTGCATCATCACATGATTACTTATATTTCCGCTCCGCCGTGGATGATTTCACATCTCCTCGCGGGCTGGATTTACGGGCCCTGTTTGGCGAATTTGGTGAGGTCTCCGACCCTGCCTGGGCGCCCCTGGGTGATCAGTTTGCCTATGTCCGCCATAACGGCGTCAATCAGGTGATCGTGCTGGTGACCTACGCCCAGATGGAGGTCAATGGCCTGCATCAACCGAAGGAATATGTGCTGACCGATTCCAACCTGGATACGGACCCGGCCTGGTCGGCGGATGCCCGCTGGCTGGCTTTCACCTCCGAAAGGGATGGCAACCCGGAGATCTACCTGATGCCCACCACCGGGCGACCTCAGATCAATCTCTCACAAAGTCCGGGTGTGGATCGTTCACCGGACTGGCTGCCGATACCTTGATAGTTTTAAACAGAAAATCCCCGAACCGGGGATTTTTTGTCAAGAGTGTTAAGTTGTCCAGCTTTCAGGCGATCTCAACCGAGTCGATGATGCCGATAATCACGGATATGATGCAGGCATCCGGATTTTTGAGCACCTGCCGGGCGCCGTTTCCATCCCGGTTGATCAGGACGGTATCGCCGATTCCCGCATGGGTATTATCCAGGGCGATGAAATCACCGTCGGCTTCCTGATCATCCGTTACGAGGGGCTGGACGACCAACAGGCGTCTGTTCTTATAATGGGGGTGACTGATTGTCGTCACCACTGTTCCAACGACTTTAGCAATGATCATAATTTCAACAATCTGCTAGGTGAATTTGGTCTCACCGGAGGGGAGGTTGAAGACGAAATCCTCATCGGGTTTGACTTCCAGCTCATCCACGATCCCAACCAGGGCCAGATCCACGGGGACGAATGTGACATCCCGCATGGCAAGAGCAGCTTCACGGGAGCGAACCATTACACAAAGATCGCCAATGCCGGCTTCAACCACATCCGCCGCCACTTGCAGGGCGCCCAGCGGTTTCATATTCTTATCCAGCGGCTGGACGATCAACAGTTTGACGCCTTCCGTGCCGGGATATTTGATGGTGCAGACGGCAGTGCCGTGGACGCGACCGAAGAGCATTATTCTTCCACTCCCACGTTGTTCAGGACGCGGGTGATGATCGTATTCAGCAGGGGACCATCGACTTTATCGCCCAGTTTGGCTTTGACGGCATCCTGGATTCGCTGACGAAGCTCTGAAGTTTGGGTGACTGGGCTTTTGCTGCTGCAGGTCTTGCATTCTGAGGCGGGTTTGACCGGCTCGGAAAGATAAGGCCTAACAGGTGAAGCAGGGGGCAGGACGTGCGGCTGGACCAGCTTGACGCCCAATTTCTCTGCCTTTTCAAAAGCCAGTTCCGTCAGAACGACATCATCACTCATGGTGAGTGAGAATTGGCCGCGGGCAGCCATATCTTCAATGTCATGTTCTGTAAAGAATTGTTTGGCCATAGAAACTCCTGACAATATCTGACGAACGATTAGCCGGCGATGCCTTCCAGGGCTTCAAGCGCGCTGGTCGCGGCATTCTTGGCGGTGAGGATTTCAGCCTCGGTGCCAGAGAGCCACATCCGGCCGAAACGACCGACGGATGAAACGTGAATGATCTTGATATTGGCTTTTTTCTCGGCTTCGTTGCAGGCATAGTTGATGTATGCCGCCGGGGCACATTCCAAAACCAAGAGGGTCTCACCGGGGACGAGGATGCTGCCCCGCCGGAAGCGGTTCAGCAGCTGGGCCTGGTAGGAATCCACACGGGTGATGACCTGAGTGGAAACGACCTGGGGTTTGATCCGGTCCTCTTTCTTGAGGCCCAAACGGTCCAAAACGACCTGACCGGCTTCCAAAACGGCTGCCTGGTTCAGGGAATGGACTTCGAACATACCGAATTCGCGTTCAACGATCTGTGCGCCGGGTTTTGCTTCGGTTGCCTTGACGGCAATATCTACCACGCGGAAGACTTCGTTACCGGGGGCCATTTCCACATAGAGGGAAGCCATCCCTTCAACCGGGAGGTCACCCTGGGTGACGGTCCCGACAAACGCGGAATATTGGGCCTGCATTCGGTCGATAAAACAATAACAACGTAAAGAGAAATCTCCTGCCATGTTGGCTCCTTCTAACTAATAATTCTGTAACCCTAGCTGGTCGTGCATGGCGATGCCAATCGGGGTCACAAACAACGGACTGGGCGCAATCTGGGTGGGGAGGCCGGTGACATCCTCGATGACCCTGGCAATGCCGGGAAAGAGGGTCGTGCCGCCCACCAGTGTGATGGTCTTGGCATTGGTACCGCGGATGTGCCGGGCAACAATGGTCCCCATCTTTTCCATGACCGGACGGACGATTGGGAAGAGCCTGCTTTGCTGGGCGGGGTCCTTTTTCAATTCTTCCGCTTCTTCAAAGCTGATATTCGACGCTCCGGCGATCACCAAAGAGAGGTGCGTTCCGCCTGTGGGCTCGTCAGCCGTGAAGGCCACTTTCCCGTCTTCGATCAGCGCGACACCGGTGGTGCCGCCGCCGATATCGACAATAACGCCGTCCTGTATTCCGAGGACGTGGTTGGCAGCCGAAGGTTCATCAATCAGCTCCGGGCAATCCATCCCGGCAGCCTGCACGACGTTGGCAGTCGCCCGCACTTCTGCGAACGGGACGCCTGGGGGGTAACCGCTGGCGGCATGGGTCAATTCAACGCCCAATCGCGCCTCCACCCTTCTTTTCATTGCTCGAAGGATATCGACAGCGCCAATGAAATCAACCACCAGACCATCCCGTACCACCTGAGCGAATTGGTATTCCCCGGCAAGGGGAACGCCATTTTCATCCAGAACGGCCAGGACGGTATAGGCTGTCCCGAGGTCCACACCTACCCGAAGCGGGCTTGCGACTCTGACCGGTTCTTCGGGCGAATGCCCGTTTGAACCGGCCCAAATCACCGCTTCTGCGCGTGAAAGAATGTCCTCCGGAGCCCAACCTGATTCAATGAGGTTTGGTCCGGTCAACGATCAGGCCAGTCTTATTTCTTTTCTTCAGCTGCGCGGCCGCCGAAACTACCCTTGGTGTTCTTGGGCAGAATCATTTCGACATCTTCATGCGGCCTGGGGATGACATGGACGGAAACCAGTTCGCCGACACGCTTGGCAGCAGCGGCGCCGGAATCGGTGGCAGCCTTGACGGCGCCAACATCACCGCGCACCATGACGGTCACGAAACCGCCGCCAACGTATTCGGACCCGATCAGGACCACGTTAGCTGATTTGACCATAGCATCGGCGGCTTCGATAGCGCCAACCAGACCTTTGGTCTCAACCATACCCAGTGCAATTAATTTTGAATCTAAAGCCATTGTTTTCAATCCTTTCTAGAGAAAAAATGTGATTTATCTGAGGTTTAGGATCTCCTCGACCACACTCCGAACAGTATGTTCAATTTCCTTAGGGGAAGGTCCGGGGTCGGGTTGACCGGGGACCATAGCAGCCGCCGGAGGGGCTGATAATTCATAGGCAAGTCGCTTGATGTTATAAAGGTGGCGGGTGGTGACGTTGTCACCTGTGATGGATCCGCCGACACCGC
>CAYUSC010000044.1:0-2146 GCA_964447265.1 uncultured Candidatus Brevefilum sp. | reverse complement strand
AGACCAATGGCGCCAAGGGTGCCCATGGCATTGACCACGATCCGGAAGACGGGCTTTTCCAGCCCAAACGCCATAATGACATCCGGGTCGGTGGCATGGATGATCAGGGAATGACCGCGACCGCCGAACATAATCAGTTCGATGCTGCGATCACAACCCGCTTCCCAGCCATCTTCTTCATACCAGGCCAGGGTTGTTGTGAGTTTTTCACGGGAGAGGGGTTCGTCTTTACCGGTCTTCTTGAGCCGGGTTACCAGAACTCGCGTTCCCTGGGGGACATCAAATCCGGCCAGCGCGGCCACGTAAGCGGCGGGCTTACCCACGGCAATCGTATTCATGCTGCCATCGGGATGGAATAAGAGGTTCCGCAGGAGGTTGGTCTCATGCTCGTTGGTGAAATAAGCCCCTTCCTGCTGCATCAACTGCGCCAGGCGGTCGGCGATGGGCTTGTCAGCGACCACAGCCTGTTCCGAAGCGCAGATGGTGGAACAATCGAAGGATTTGCTCGCCACGATGTACTTCGCAGCTTTTTCAATGTCCGCTGAGCGATCCACATAAACGGGTACGTTGCCGGGACCGACGCCATAGGCCGGTTTTCCGGTGGAATGGGCGGATTTGACCATCGGGGTGCCGCCGGTAGCCAGGATCAGGGCGACATATTTATGCCGCATCAGTTCCTGCGTGCCCTGCAGGCTGATATTCTGCATGCAGGCAATCAGACCGGGAGGGGCGCCGTTGGCTTCGGCAGCCTGGGCCATGATTTTGGCCGCTTCATAGGAACATTTGGCCGCAGAAGGGTGGGGGGCGATGATGATCGCATCCCGCGCTTTGACGGCGATCATGATTTTATAAATCACAGTGGAGGTTGGGTTGGTGCTGGGGGTCAGCCCGGCAATCACGCCAACCGGCCAGGCGATGTCATAGATCCGCTTGACGGGGTCGTGATGGATGACGCCAACGGTCTTTTCGTCCTTGATGCTTTCCCAGACGTTACGGGCGGCGAATTCGTTCTTCAGTTTCTTATGCTCGGAATAGCCGTAACCGGTCTCTTCATGCGCCATTGTCCCGAGTCGCTCGGCAGCGCTCAGGGCAGCGGCGGACATTGCCGCACAGACACGGTCAACCTGCTCCTGAGAGGCGTGCGACCAGATCTTCCAGGCTTCAAAAGCCTTGGTGGAGAGGTCACGCGCTTCCTGAATTGAGAGTAAATCCTTGTCGAACTCCGGCATGGATTAGCCTTTCTCGAAGGTCACTTTTCCATCAACTTCCAATGAATCAATCATTGCCATGATGACGGCATCAACCGGCCGATCTTTGGTGATGGTGGTCTGACGCGCGCTTGAACCTGAAGCTGTCAGGACCAGGTCGCCGACACCGGCATTGACCGTATCAACGGCAACGAAGGGCTTTCCAAAAGGTTCACCTTTTTCATCCGTCTGGCGGACGATCAGGAGCTTGCGCCCAACGATGTTCTCATCTTTTATGGTCGAAACGGTTGTACCAATCACTTTGGCAATTAGCATGGTTTATTCTCCATTAGTAAGACTTAGCCGGGGCGGGGGATTTTTTGGCAGTTTTTGAATCAGCGTCATCCGCCTGGATGATCTTGATCCCGGCACTGGCGCCAATCCGGGTTGCGCCCGCAGCAATCATCTGTTCGGCGTCTTCGTGGGTATGGATCCCACCGGCAGCCTTGACGCCGATATCCGGGCCAACAGCTTTGCGCATCAGGGCCACGTCATGGACGGTGGCCCCGCCGCTGGAAAAGCCTGTGGAAGTCTTGACGAAGTCCGCTCCCGCTTCCTTGGCCAGAAGGCAGGCGATGACCTTTTCTTCGTCGGTCAGCAAGGCGGCTTCAATAATGACCTTGAGGATCGCGCCATTTTCGTGGCAGCTCTTAGCGATTTCGTTGATGTCTTTGGCAACGGTTTCGTTGTCGCCAGCCTTCAGCGCACCGATGTTGATCACCATATCGATCTCGGTGGCGCCATTCTGGATGGCGTTGTTGGTTTCGAAGACTTTAACTTCAGTGGAGGTGGCGCCGAGAGGGAAGCCGATCACGGAACAAACTTTGACGTCGGTGTTATGCAGCAGTTCAGCGCAAAGTTTGACATTGGTCGGGTTTACACAAACGGAGGCAAAGTGG
>CAYUSC010000043.1:0-20554 GCA_964447265.1 uncultured Candidatus Brevefilum sp. | reverse complement strand
CTATGGATCAACGCTGATTAAATTCATAAAAGGGAATCAAAAAGCCACCCAAATGAGGATGGCTTTTTATTTCGTCATTGCTTAAAACAGAACTGCGGAGAGGTCCTGCCGGTATTGCCGTGATTCGGGATGTTCGTCGCCGATCAGGGTCAGCCAACCCACGAAGATATCCTTCACCTGACCTTTGCGATATCCCTTGTCCTTCTGCAGGATATCCAAAAAGCCGTCCATCCCCGCCAGGATATTGCCGTTCTTCGCCAGCCGGATCCCATTCCTGAAAGCCGCTTCCAGGGGTGAACCGGCATCCACCGGGTTCAAATCCTCATTTTGATAGGCGTCCGCAATTGGTCGAAGTTGTTGGGCAGCCCAGTAGACCGGGCTGGCGGGGAAATGCCGCAGCAAATGCACGGCTTCCACGCCCTTGCCCTGGAACAACAGCGCCCGGATCAAACCAAAATTCGCCTCAGGGTGATCAGGGTGCACGGCCAGGAACTCGCGGAAGGCATCTTCTGCCTCGCCATAATCGGCCAAAAGCAGAAGATTCTTGCCCTTGGCAAACATCAGGTCTTCCGGGGCGGGCACCAGTCGCCGGATGAAATCCCGCAAGCCGTCTTCCGCCAACACGCCCGAAAATTCCGTCACGACATGCCCATCGACAAAGGCTTTCACCATCGGCAGGTTGCGAACCTTGTAGTGCCGGGCCAAACCCGCGCTCTCATCTACGTTGACTTTCGCCAGCCGGAAGCTACCCTCACCTTCCAGGGCCAGTTGTTCCAGCCGGGGACTTAGGACGCGGCAAGGGATGCACCACTCCGCCCAGAAATCCACAACAACCGGGATCCGGGTGGAATATTGAAGCACTTCGTATTCAAAATCCGATTCATCCACATGGACGATGAAATCTGAAACCATCGGTTCTCCTGTTATGGCTTCATTGTACTAGATTAATCCCGGTAATCGGGTTCATTCATCCCCGGAATCATCCACCATGCCAGGCTGGACAACTTCCAGCACCTCCCCATGAAGCGAGATGATGATCCGGAAACCCATCATCCCCAAATAAGCCCGGCTTTCCTCGGGAATCCCTAGTTCAGCCATCTGGTCAAATTGGGCGTCAATATTCTTAAGCTGGTTTTCAATCGCCGCCTTGGTGAAGATATCCACCTCGCCCATCATTTCCGCAGCTTTTTCCGAGATCATCCCCTCATTGCCTTCAATCTGAGAAGACATGAAATGCCATACCTGACGGTCCACTTCATCTGCGGGGATATGCCGTTTAAAGCCGTTATCATCCACAATGTAACAAGGTTCATCCCCAACCCAGGCAGTCGCAACGGGATGATCCCATTCGTCAAAAACCAGTCCTTCAAAGACGGCTTTTTTTAACAATCCAGCCTCCTGCATTAAATACTTTTATTGATTGTTGAGTATATTCGCCGGATATAAGATTCGGATTAACTTTTAATCGTTATTGATAGTGAATATTTGAGGCAGTTGCCTCATTGAACTAGCACCCGGGTACCATAAGCGTCGGAATAGACGTATTCGTCAGGCGGCACGGTGGGCAGCGTCCAGCGATAGATCCATTTCGCAGCCTCAGGCGCCATATTGATGCAGCCGTGGCTGGATGGAATGCCATAATTGTTATGCCAATAAGCGCCGTGGAAAGCCACCCCGCTCCCGGTGAAATAGCTGACCCAGGGGACGCCGGGCAGGTCAAACCCACTGCCGTATTCATCGGCCGGGTTGGTCATGTGGCGGCAGGGACGTTTGCGGATGGTGTGAAAAAGGCCTCGGGGTGTGGCGAACCCACCTTCGGGAAGGCGCACGCCGCTGGAAATCCGCGACATGAACACGATCCGCTCTTTTTCATAGGCGGTCAACATCTGACTGTTCAAGTCAACCACAATCGATTTATCGTCCGCGCTCACATCCGGCGAGATCGCGGTCAGCTCCGAATCCGGGACCAATCGAATCACTGTGGCAGGGACGTAATACGACCGGTAATACTTATCATCCAAAAGCTCATACCAGACCTTCTCATTCTCATCCAGAACGCGGGCTGTTACCCAGAATGTTGAGGCGTAATAGTACCGGTATTTTATCTGGCGGCCAATCTCCATACTGTCATAGGCATCCACAAAGGGAACCGTCACTTCACCCAGGCAGCCGGTTTCCGGAATCGTTGTCCTGACGGTGTTGAACAGATTCATCACTGGCTGGACCCAACCCGAATAGGCATAGCCAACGCCATCCAATTCGTACCAGATCCGGTTGGGGTTCGATTCATCACCACCGATCGTCGTGCCGGTGATTTTCATCAGCGTATCTCTCGGCATTTCGTCCAGAACCTCGGCGCCAAAATTGGGTTCTGCAAAGAGCTTAACCCCATTGATCGTGGTTCGGCCCAACTTATCTTGGGTGATATCCGCAGCGTTATCAATCATCCGCACGGCGGCATCGGGCAGCGCTATACCTGCGAGACCGATCCCACAAAACTGCAGGAAATCTCGACGGCTGATGGGCTTACTGAAAGGTGAATTTGAGAATTTACTCATGGACATTAACCAGGATTCCAACATACGCCCAATTGTAAAGCCAACCGGCTTCTTCCGTGCGCATATTGACGCAGCCATGACTCATTGGCGTGCCGAAGTTGTCATGCCAATAGGTTCCATGAATGCCATAACCCTGATAAAAATACATCGTATAAGGCACATCCGGCAGGTAATAGCCTGGGCCGGACATGTCCGTATAGAGCAATTTGATCCAGACTGCATATTGGCCCACAGGTGTGGGATGCAGATAGGTGCCGGTTGATACCAGGAAGGAACGAACGATCGTATCTCCTTCATAGGCATAAAGCATCTGTGATGAGAGATCAACATCGATCCATTTTTCATCATCCCCTACATCAGGGATGGCATGCGTATTGGGAGCCTGGGTCGGAACCAGGGTAGGCGTCGGTGTGGCGGTTGGGGTGGAAGTTGGCGTCGACGTCGGGGTGGACGTCGGGGTATTGGTGGGGGTAGGCGTGTTGGTAACCGTCGGCGTCAGGCTGGGTTTGGTGAAGTCCTCCTGGCGGATCGGGCCGGCATTTTCCGCGGCGCTGACGATGCCGCTGGGCAGGAGGTCCATGCCAAAGAAGAAAAGTACCACGATCAACACCACAACCAGCGTCCCAACCCAAACCGGACTTTGTTTCTGAATGGTAATTGGTGCCGGCACTTTAAACGTCGGCACAGGGGAGGGCTGGAATAATCGAATTTCACGCGTCCGGTCCATATCAATTTGCTGGGTCTGTTCAGCATCCACGCGTTTCCTGGCCCAGGCCAGCGCCTGGCGGACCCGGGGATCAAACCGGTCAATTTCTTCTGCCTTCTCCAAATAAGCGAGACTGGCCTTTGGGCTGGAAAGCCCACCCAACAGCAGCCAGCCTTCAATATCCTCAGGGTGTTCTCTGACTAATTTTTGGGCGATTCGCCGCGAGAGCATTCTGTCCCCACGTCGCAGCGCTGACTTGGCTTGCTCCAATAATATGAGATCGTGTCTGGATGTCATAATAAACGACCTCGACCTAACTTGAACAATTAATTATTTATAAAACAAAGCAGACCGGCAACAATGCCATCTGCGATCAATTCAGGGTTTTCCGTGATCAACTGATAATCCATGTTCAGGAATCCAGCCTCAATGATCGCGGCCGGGGTTAGCGGGTTGATTTCGCTGAACGCATGGTAATAGGTCATATCATCCGTCACAGAGCCGGAATGATAGGCCAGGCCGGTGATCTCGCCATACTGCTCGGAAAGACAAGCGGTCAGCTTTTGGCTTGTGGCCAAATTCTGGTCCGATAACGCCGAGGCGACCTTGTAACCCGTTGCCAAATCATTGATATATTCGCATGAATCCATATGGATGGAAAGCAGCACACTGGCCTGATACCCTTCCAACCTGTCGTCAAACTCCTCGAGCAGATCCACCGTATATCCCATATCGGTCAATTTCTTTTGGACCAGGGTGGCGACTTCAAGGTTCACTTCCGCCTCCGTCATCCCATTGGAACACACCGCCCCCGAATCATAGCCATAATGGCCGGCAACGATCCCGATATTGCTAGGCAGAGAGCTAACGGCTGATTCGGCTGTCGCTTCCGCCAAAGCCGAGTAATCACCGGATGCGGATTGCAGCGCCTGAGCCATTCGGGCCTCCAAGCTGGCTTCCACCAGGCTTCCCGGGGTCCATAACGTGAACAATGTTGCCACAATAAATGCCGCCGCCAGAGCCGTCTGCATTCCCCGCCAAATGGTGAAAGGTTTGGCAACAACAGTTTTCTTTAGACGCGGACCGGCCTTCGGGGGTTCCTTTTGCGGCACTTCCCCGTTTTCCGGCACTTCCGTCACCGGTTGTTCCTGCTCAATGGGATCAAAGTCTTCGGACATGTTCATTGGTTTAAATGTTACCTTAATTCTCCGAATTTTGACAGATTGAATCCAATCTGTCCCAAACTTATTGTTATTGTAACAGATGAGAGTCTCGCGGACATCTTGACGTTCGCTGGCCGAGAAAGTATAACAAATTTATATGAAAGATGAAAAAATAATTCAAATGATAAAACCAGAAGATTTAAAAGAAGCCATGCGTTCATGGCTGACCGGGGTGGCGATTGTGACAAGCAGATCCGGTGAAGCATCTCACGGCATGACAGCCAACAGCTTCAATTCGCTTGCCCTCGACCCGCCAACTGTAATGGTTGCCCTCCGGCACCATACCCGGACTCAACAACTTGTGCACAAAAGCCAGGTCTTCGCCGTCAGTATTTTGGATATCCACCAGATCGGCCTTGCCAGGCGATTTGCCGGACAGACGGAAATCGATAAACCTCGCTTTGAAGGGGTGGAGACTTTCGAGATGGTCACCGGCGCCCCGATGATCCATAACGCGACGGCTTACCTTGATTGCAAGGTGATCAAGGACTTCGACATCGGTGAGACCACGGTCTTTATCGGCGAAGTCGTTGCCTCCAGAATTAATCCCGGGGATGGAAAGGAACCCCTGCTCTATTTCAACCGCCAGTGGCGGAAATTGGAGAGGCTATGACAGATCGTCTTGATCAGGTTGAACAATCGATCCTGCTGGAGATAGCAAGGGCGTCTCTGACCCAATCCGTTCAAGGACAGGCGCTGCCTACTCTGGATTTGCCGAACCTACCAAAAGCGCTTCGGTCTGATGGCGCTTCATTCGTGACGTTGACCGAACTCGGTGATTTACGGGGCTGCATCGGTACGCTGGAGGCCTACCAGCCCCTGGCCCAGGACGTTCAGGCACATGCCATGGCGGCCGCGCTGCAAGACTATCGCTTCTCCCAGGTCCGCCCGGATGAACTGGATCAAATTGCAATCGAAGTATCCGTCCTGACGCCCAAAATCATGCTGGATTATGACGATGCGCAGGATCTGATTAAGATATTGCGGCCTGGTGTGGACGGCGTCGTTTTGCAGGACGGCCTGAGGAAAGCCACTTTCCTCCCACAGGTCTGGGACCAGATTCCCCAACCGGAGCATTTCCTCGCCCACCTCTGCCAAAAGATGGGCGCATCGCCGGAATTATGGCGGCGAAAGCATCTGACCGTTTTCACCTATCAGGTGCAGGAATTTCGCGAGTAATACATTAACGGACATCAAAAAGAGCCACATAAATATATGTGGCTCTTTTACTTTATTTAAACAGGTAGGTTAGATCGCTTCAAAGACCTCAGGTTTAGAGGCATTATAGGCCTGACCCGTCATATGCATCACAATCAGATTAGCATATGCGGCGGTCAGCAATGCACCAACACCACAAGCGATGCTGCCCAGAGGGGCAATGATCCCCATCGCCAGTAGATAGGCGACGATCACAAGCAGCCAGGAGACAAATGATTTCTTCAGGAGGGCAAACAGCTCTTTGAACTTGAAGGCAGCCCCGAATTCACCTTTGGCAATGTAATTGGCGATGCCAACGACGCTCAGGAACATGATCACCAGAGCCAGGAGCAACCCCAGCAGGCCAAAGCAACCGCCTAGGATGTAGAAGATCACACTCATCGCCTCTTCTGAATTGGGTGCGGCAGTGAACAGACCGGAGGAGATTCCAGCAAAAATCGCAATTGGCAGGCTGTAAATCACGCCAATCAGCGTCACCATGAAACCTTTGCCCAGATCAGCGCCAAAGTCCAGTTCCGGCAGAGCATTTTCCGCGTTGCCATCCATAACATTCTTGGCGGCTTTCATCGCCCAGCCTAAAAGGACGAAGGGACCGACCACGGGGATCAGGCTGCATACAGCGGGAATAGCCACTTTTTTGAACCATTCCGGATCCTTGAAGACAAATGAAAAAGCAAGACCAAAATCCATCATTTCTCCTTTTCTACGGTATTAATGAAAATTGAAAAATCCCAATTGAAGCAAAAGTGAATAATTCAATCTCACAATTGAGTGAATTTATCCACGTTCAGCACAAAAATGGTCGCCCGTTTCTCATCGTTCTGGTTCGGTTTCTTGCAGCTCTTGCGGATCACATCCAGCGCTTTCGCCACCTGGTCGTCATCAACGCCAATCAGCAACGTGCTGCGCCCGCTGCGCAGGAAACCGCCCGTAGACGCAATGAAAGTCACCCGAAAGTTTTCCTTGGTCAGGGAGCGGGAGACACTGTCGTTATCTTCATCCTTAATTATGGCAATGATCAATTTCATCGCTAAAATTCCTCATATTGTTCAACTTCAATAGAAAAAACATTCGCGCCGCCAATCGTGATCGGCGTGGGCGCGGGCATCGGCAAGGGAGCGCTTTCCATCGGCACGGCAATGAACGCAACCCGCTTGCGGCAGGTATTGTTCAGCAGTTCGATGGCTTTTTCATATTGACTGGTCTCGATATCAATCATCAACGTGGCATTCTTTCGGCCAAGAAATCCCCCAACACTGGGCAGGCGGGTCACGCTGATGCCCGCGTCGGTCAGCGATTGGATAGCCTCATCGGCATCCTGTCCCTGAACGACAACAATCATGAGATCATGTTTTGATTGATCCAATTCAGATGTCAGTGTCATACCTTCCTTTTATTCAACCCACTTTCATAAATGAGGGATACTCTAAGTATACCCTAATCCCCTCCGGCTAAACCCGGTTCCGTCCAAGTAGATGGCGCTCAATAATTAATCGAACCAGTCCACCACCATATCCTCCAGATCGTCCAGGTCAATTTCCTCCTCGGCCACAGCTTTGCCGCAGATGGAAATTCCAACCTGGCGAACGGTCTCCGGGCTGCCCGAGTTCAGCGGATGCCACCAGGCCAAAGGCCGGCCTTCCGCCACCATCCGGTAGGCGCAGCTTTCCGGAAGCCAGGCCAATTCCTGCGCCAGATCCGCATCCAGTTGGAGGCAATCCAGCACCAGCCTGGACCGGTTGGCATAATCCTTACAGCGGCAGATGGTCAGATCCAGCAAGCGGCAGGCCACATTGGTATAAAACACCTCGCCCGTGTCAATATCTTCAATCTTATGCAGGCAGCACTTACCGCACCCATCACAAAGCGCTTCCCATTCCTCCTGATTGAGTTCGGAGAGCGATTTTTCTTCCCAAAAGCGATTCTTTTCAGCCAAGTTTTCCACGTCCATTTCAGCAGCAATATTTTCTTTTTTATAGCACGGGTCCTGCCGCTTGTCCATAATTTACACCGTTTGTCATTCTTTCACAATGAAGTTATACTAAATAAGAGGTCTAATCAGAACGGGAGAAACCCATGGCTGGAAAGAATCTAAAAATCGATATCAACACCGCCTCATTGGCGGACCTGGTCGCCGTCAACGGGATTGGCGAAAGTCTTGCCGAAAAGATCATTGCCGGGCGTCCTTACGCCAAACTCAAAGATTTGTTGGCGATCAATGGGATCAGCGAGAAGAAGCTGGAAGTCCTGTCCGATTTCCTGAAAGTCACCGCGACGCCGAAGGAAGTGGACACAAAAGCACTGGAACCTTATGACCATATTTCCAGCGCCAAGCCCTTCACCAAAGTGGGCAATACCGAAGCCTTCGTCTTCCTTGAAGACCGCAACGAACGCCAGGATGCCTTCCTGATGATTGCCGGCGGTTTCATCCTCGGGCTGATCATCCTCCTGCTCCGGCGCGGTTCAGACTGATCGTCTTCCATTTGACCCCAAACAGAAAAGATACACCCCCGCTTAGCGAGGGTGTTTTTTTATAACTCTGTTTATTTTGCCAAATATGGATTCTTATCAGTACAATTCCGAATTCTTAAAAGGAATCAGCGCCAGAACCACTGCCTGCTCATAGAGCGAGGTTCGGGTTTCCACATCACCGGTCAGCAGCCCCACAGCGCCGTTCTGCTGTTTGGAATTGGATTCGCCAAAGACCAGATCGTCGGCGTCTCCCAGTTCCAGCCCGTCCACAACCAGCTCGCGCACCCTGCCTGGCAGCCGAAATGAGGCCGTTCGGGCATTGCTCTCCCGATCACCATCAAGAATTTGCACCCAGGCAAAGGCGATCAGCTCACCCTCCTGAATTTCACAGCCCCCTTCCACACCAGCCCAATAATCCGCGCCGGGTGAAGCCTCGCGGGCATGTCGGGCGCGGTTGAACGCTCCCTGGCGGGTCTCGGCGTCTGACATCGGTTGATCGGAGACATCCGAGGGCACGGACACAGCCTCCACTTGAAAGGACTCATCCGGGAAAAGGCGCTGAAAAGCGCCCAACACAGCGGCAGCCTTGACGGGATTGAGAGAAGCAACGACGATGGTTTTCAAAATCAGTCCCTACAGTTTCGGCAGTTCAATCGACTTCTGGAACTGGTATTTACCCTTCTTATCCGCATAGGAAGTCTCGCATTCCTCATCGGATTCAAAGAACAACACCTGGGCAATCCCCTCAAAGGAGTAGATCTTGGCTGGTAGCGGTGTGGTGTTGGAAATCTCCAGAGTCACATAGCCTTCCCACTCCGGTTCAAAGGGGGTCACGTTGACGATGATCCCGCAGCGGGCATAAGTGCTCTTCCCCACGCAAATCGTCAGGACGCTGCGCGGGATGCGGAAATACTCCACCGTCCGGGCCAGCGCAAAGGAATTCGGCGGAATGATGCAAATATCACCGGTGTAATCGACCATGGACTGCGGATTGAAGTTTTTCGGATCCACAACCGCGGAATAGACATTGGTGAAAATTTTATACTCATTGGCAACTCGAATATCATATCCGTAGGAGGATGTGCCAAACGAGATCACGCCCTCCCGGACCTGCCCCTCCTCAAACGGCTCAATCATATTCTGTTCCATCGCCATTCGACGGATCCAACGATCGGATTTGATGCTCATGTGAACTTCTCCTTTGCCAATAAGGTCTGATAAATGTAACTGGGTTATTCCCAGGGCAGATCAATAAATCCCAGCGAACCCGGTTCAAGGGTGAAATACTGAACATGCAAAGCGCCGGTGATATAGGAGAGCTTGTAATTCCCTGGCGGCAGATCCGAGATACCTAAATTTTCTCCCGTCACAGGATTGGGATTGGAACCATAGGTGTAATAGGTCACCGGATAGAACCACTGAACGGTATTTCCGTCGGCGTCCAGTAATTCCAGGGTGATGACAAGCTGGTCAATCGGCTGGTCCAGCGTGTTCACAGCCAGCCCCGTCAGGGCTGCGCCTTCGCCGCCGTTGACCCGGTCAACAGGCGTGAACCAAAGCGAGGGGTTGGTCGTTTTGAAATAATCATTCTCATCCAACCGGACCTCAAAATGCAGATGGGTGCCGGTGGCGATCCCCGTCATGCCAACAATCCCAATCTGTTCGCCCACGGAGACTATTTGCCCGGTGGTCACCATGATTTCGGCCATGTGACCATAAAGTGTATAAACATCCCGGCCTTCGAATAAACCGGCATGTTTGAGCACGACCACATTGCCATAGAATCCCGCATAAGGGCCCAGGGCGTCCGGATAATCCGTTCCCGCAAATACCACTTCGCCATCCTGCGCTGCCAGGATCGGCGTTCCATATTCATTCACGAACTCCACGCCATGATGCGGATCCAAAAGGCCATTTGCCGTGCTGGCATAGGGATAGGTCAGATCAATGAATTGGTTGTATTCAGCGCTGATCGGCTTTTCAAGCAGCCCCACCCACTCGGCCTGGCAGAAAACCTCACCGCAATCCAGATTCGGAGGGAAAACGGGGGTCGGCTCGAGAGTCGCCGTGGGAGTCAAAGTCGGCAGCATCTCCACAGTGGCTGTTGGTTCCAGTGTGAAGGTCGCGGTCGGCTCCTCAACCGGAGCGGATGCCTTTTGGCAAGCCGCAGCCAGCATCGGAATAATCAGTAATATCGTAAGATATTTAAATTTCATCAGGAAAGTTACCCCAATCCGCCACGGTTTTTCATGATGGCGTCCATTTCTTCGGTCAGTTTTTCCACCTGTTTTTCGATGTTTTCCAGTTCGGTGAGCATCCGGGCCGCCTGGGTTTCCTTTTCCAATCCAAGAAGATTGATGCGCACATTTAGTCCTGCGCCTTTGATGGAAGCCCGGCAGAAAGCCGCGGCAGTCCCCGCATCGGAGATCGCATTGACATTGCCAATGGAAGCCGCTTTGACAGCCAGTCTAAGCACTTCAGACGAATCGCGGGTGACCTGCAAAGGCACCTGAGCGGCACCGATGGAAGCGGCCTGAATCGCTTTAATCCGGTCCGATTTTTGTTCTTCAGTGTCCCGGGGCAAGCGGCGGGCAGCCATATATTTATCAAATGCTTCAGCATCTTCCTTAACAGCGCCCTGCAGTTTTGCCTTCAGGCTGTTGGCCTCATCAATCACCGGCCAGATCTCATTTTCAACATCGGCATATTTTTGCTTGCCGACCGTCAACCTGCCGACCATCGCCACCAGAGAAGCAGCCATCGCGCCGCCATAAGCCGAGGCGGAGCCGCCACCCGGTGTGGGTTCATCCGAAGCCAGCGCATCCAGGAATTGTCCCGCTTCCGCAGGCAGCGATTCGTCGGGGCTGGGAGTGCCATTATCAATCAACTTGGATTCAAGAACCTGGTCCTTCTCAAACTGGTCCATTTGCATGTACCAGACAGCCGCATCCACCAACGCTTCGCTGGGCACCAGGCCGACCAATTCGGAATGATGCACCTGGACACCGTAACGTTGGGCTTCGCGCCGGATCATTTCGACAACCCTCGCCATGGAGGTTTTATGGAAATTCGTCAGGTTCATGGAGACCTGCGCGCGCCCTTCCACCAACACACCCATGGACTTGACAAAACGCAGGCCGCCGGAGGAATTGCGGATGACCCGCGCGATCTTATTGGCAATGGAGACATCATCGGTTGTCAGATAGACATTGAATGCGATCAGGGGCTGCCGGGCGCCGATCACGGTCGCGCCTGCGCCGGATAATTTCTCCGGTCCAAAATCGGGTTTGCGGGCAGGGTTCACCCCGATCTCTTCCTTTAACCCTTCATACTGGCCCCGGCGGATATTTTCGAGGTTGGTCCGCTCAGGACTGGTGGCGGCCTCTTCATATAGGTAGACCGGAATATCCAGTTCCTCGCCCACCCGTTTGCCAAGCCGGCGCGCCATCTCAACGCAATCCACCATGGAAACGCCGGAGATCGGCACAAATGGCACCACATCGGTTGCCCCGATGCGGGGATGTTCGCCTTTATGGTGATTCAAATCGATCAATTCGGCTGCCTTGGCAATGGCCTTGAAAGCCGCTTCCTCCACAGCAACCGGTTCACCCACAAAGGTGATCACGGTTCGATTGTGGTCAATATCCGAATGCTGGTCCAGTACCCGAACACCAGTCTCCTGCGTAATCGCAGCCATGATTTCCGCGACCACTTCCGGCCTTCGGGCTTCAGAAAAATTGGGAATACATTCAACGATGGATTGGGGCATATGGTCTCCTGGTGAGTTTCGTTCATTATACCCATAATCTCTGAACCATACAGTTTTCTTCAAAAATAATATTTTAAAATTAAAAAGCCACCCATAAGGTGGCTTTGATATTTTTTACTATCAGACTAGTCTGCTTTAATCACAACGTTTGAGTTGTTGGCCAGGATGTCGGAAATCGGGCAGCGGGCGTCAACTCGTTCGATGAAGGCTTCTTTTTCCTCAGCGGTCATATCAGCGTCAATGTGAGCATTGACACGAATCTCGGTAAAGCCAGCGCGACCCTCGGTGGTTTTGCCCATCAAGTAATCGGTATCAATATCCGCTTCAACGTCAACGGATAATGCTTTGAGGTTAATTCTTTCCTGCTTGGCAATGATCAACGCAATTGTGCCGATGCAGCCACCCAACGAAACCAGCTCGTACTGCAATGGATTGGCGCCTTCGTCCTTGCCACCCATACCTTCCGGTTGGTCGACGATCAGGGTATGCCCACCAGCGGTCACATCAATGCGCATGCCACCCTTCCAGGTTGAATCAACTTTGACTGTCTTTACCATGATTAATCTCCATTCCTAAACTGTTGTGTAGTGAACTATAGACTTGCAAAAAACCTTTATTATTTTACAGGTGGCCTTCGTGAAATTCGTCACAGATACCATTGCGAAATGTCACAGAAATGTCACATATGGAAAGCGTCAACCTCCATCGTTCAACGCATTCAACAATTTCTCAATATTTCACTTTTACTAAGCAGGATTTTAATTTTCCGAAGATTATCGCTTAAAAAAATAAATATTATCAATATAATTATTGACAATATTTATAGATATGTTACAATATGTAAGCGGCGATCCGTTTTCTGAAGGATCTTACTCTATTTTCAATATCCATTATAGCATTCAAATCATTTCGCCGCCAGTTTTTTCTACTGTAAGGAGGTCGCTGTGCAGCAATTACCTGAAAAATGCCCAATCTGCAACTCGGACATCCTGGTCACCAGGTTCTTTTGTCCCAGATGTGATTCAGTCATTGAAGGTCATTTCCAACCCAATTCAGGGCCCTTTTCCGCACTGAATGAAGAGCAGGTCAATTTCGTGCTGACGTTTGTGCGCTGTGAGGGACGCTTCAACCGGATGGAAGAGGAACTCAACCTCTCCTACCCCACCCTGCGCAACCGATTGTATGAAGTGATCCGGGCTTTGGGCTTTGAACCCGGCAAGGACGAAGAGCCCACCCTCTCACCCGAGGACCGCCGCCGGATCCTGGACGACCTCGAACAAGGCAAAATTTCTCCCCTCCAGGCCCAGCAATTGCTCTCCGGCCTCGAAGTGGAATCCAAGAAAGGAGCATAGACATGGCCTCAACGGAAGAAAGAATGCGCATCTTAATGATGATTCAGGAAGGTAAAATTTCAGCCGCAGAAGGTGCCCGTCTCATCGAAGCCCTGGAAGAAATCGGTGAACCCTCCGCCCCGTCCAGTCCTCCTTCCCCAACCGGCATCCCCAGCGGTAAGAAACCCCGCTACCTGCGGGTGCTGATCACGGATACCGATTCAGGTAAAGCCCGGGTCAATGTCAGCCTGCCCGTTTCGCTAATCAATTCAGGGATGCGAATGGGCGCCAGGTTTGCCCCTGAAATTGAAGGTCTCAATATGGAAGATCTGAATGCCTGGATGAATTCAGGCGAGATTGGCCAGATCGTGGATATCTTCGACGAAGACGATGGCGAACACATCGAAGTCTTCCTGGAATAAATCCTAACCCGCATTAATCCCGAATAAATCCAGCAATTTCATTCCCCCAATCACCTGGGTTTATTCAATGCGCCTCGAATCAGAAGTTTAAGTAATCCAAACCAAATTCTGAGGGAGAATAATGACAACCGCCGAGTCCAGCCCCCAAAAACAACCTCTATTAAGCAAAATCCTCTGGCTGTTCCTGATTGCCATGATCCTGGCGAATGTGGCCGCGCAGATGTACAGCAGCTTTATGCCCCTCTATCTTAAATCTTTGGGCGCCTCCGTTGCTCAGATCGGCCTGTTCTACACCCTTTTTCAGATCATTCCACTCGTCCTTCAAATCCTCGGAGGTTGGATCTCGGATTCCCTCGGCCGGCTTCGCTCAATCGCCATTGGCAGTTCGATCGGGATCATATCCTATTTCGGCCTGTTCTGGGCGCCCACCTGGCAGTGGGTCTTCCTCGGTCAAAGCCTGAACGCCATCACAACCTCTTTGGTCAGCCCCAGCTTTGGCGCTTTTATTGCAGAAGAATCACCGGAAGAAAACCGTGCCAGGGTTTATGGCATCACGCAAGCCATTTATTTGAGTGTCCTCGTCATCGGCCCACCGATCGGGGGCTGGCTGGTGGATCATTTCAGTTTCAAGTTTATGCTGCTCGTTGCCAGCCTGATCTATACCTGCGCGACGATCCTGCGGATCTTTATGGCCAGACGGGCATCCAAAAAGGAACGGGAAACCACGCCGGGCAAATTATCCCTCGGTTCGCTGAAAGACAATCTCGGATCCATGCTGACAATTCTGCTCGCCGGTGGTCTGGTCACCTGGCTGTTGATCACTGATGGCGTCCGCGATATCGCCTTCAACCTGACCGGCACCCTCCTCCCAATTTACATTGAAGATGTGGGCGGCCTGAGCACCACCCAGATTGGCCTGCTGACCTCGATCGCCGGCATCGCCAGCATGGTCATCAATATCCCGGCGGGATGGCTGGCCGACAAGAAAAGCGAGCGGCTCAACATCGTAATCGGCTTTGTCCTGCAATTCATCGCTTTGATGACCTTCATCCGGGCGGAAACTTTCTGGGGCTATGTAGTAGTGTTCGTTCTCTATGGGCTGGGGATGGGCATGATGCAGCCAGCCTATCAATCCCTGCTCAGTAAAGCCCTTCCTAAAAAGCTGCGCGGGACCGGTTTCGGGTTGATCCAGTCCAGTCTGGGTGTATTCTCACTGCCAGCCCCTTACATCGGCGGATACCTTTATGAAAATATCTCACCCATCCTGCCCTTCCGGATCACAGCCTGGGTCAGCCTGTTGGCTGTCATCCCGGCCTGGCTCAAATTCAAGCTCCCCAAATCTCAGGATGGGAACAATGACCCTTCCCAGTCCTCAGAATCATCCCCAAATCAACCATAAATCATCTCTCAGGAGATTAAGTAAACCAATCACTTTCACTATAATTGGTCATAAGTCGCCATTAAAATAAAGGATTTACAAAATAAAATGAACGATAATCTTCCTCAACAAAGCACCGAAAAATGGCAGGTCCGTTTCTTCACCATTTGGGTAGGCCAGGCATTTTCAATGCTGGGTTCTCAGTTGGTCGGATTTGCCTTCGTTTGGTATCTCACTCAAAAGACCGGGTCAGCCACCGTCCTGGCGATTGCCAGCCTGATGAGCATGCTGCCAAGCGTCATTATTGGCCCCCTCGCCGGGACATTTGTGGATCGCTGGAACCGAAAATGGGTCATGATCGTTTTCGATTCCATCACTGCCCTGGCAACCTTTGGCTTGGCAGTCCTCTTTTTCCTGGATGTCGCCGAAATCTGGCATATATATGTGATCCTGTTCATCCGCAGCTCCTGCGGCCAATTCCAGTGGGCAGCGATGAAAGCCTCTACATCGCTAATGGTTCCCAAAAAGCATCTCTCCAGAGTGGCCGGCGCGAACGAAACGTTAAACGGGCTGATGAATATCATCGCACCCGCGCTGGGAGCTTTCCTGATCCAGGTCATGCCAACCCAGGGAATCCTGATGATCGATGTCAGCACGGCTGCCATCGCGGTCATTCCCCTGCTGTTCTTCTCAATCCCTCAACCCATTCGGAATAGAAAGAGCGAAAATGGTGAGCCCCCCGCCAAGACATCCTTCTGGCAGGATTTGAAGGAGGGCTGGCAATATATCATCAACTGGCCCAGCCTGATGGCGCTGATCTTCCTGGCCATGTTGGTCAACTTCCTGATCAACCCTGCCTTCACTCTGCTGCCCCTGGTGGTCACGGAGCACTTCCAAAAAGGAGCCTACGAATTAGGCCTGTTGGATTCCGGATTCGGGGTAGGTGTCATCCTGGGCGGTTTGGTGTTGAGCGCCTGGGGAGGATTCAAGAACCGCTTGTTGACTTCCCTGTTGGGTCTGATCATTTCCGGATTTGCAGTTTTGGCCGTTGGATTGGCTGCTCCTGGAATGTACTGGATGGCATTGGTCTGTACGAGCCTGTTTGGTTTTCTAAACCCGATGATCAATGGGCCGATTTTTGCCGTGATGCAGGCCAAAGTTGAACCGGAAATCCAGGGCCGGGTGTTCTCCCTGTTAACGGCAGGTGCAGGTCTGGCCAGCCCACTGGGCATGGCAATTGCCGGCCCGGTGGCCGATGCAACCAGCAACCAGTTCTGGTTCATCCTGGGTGGGATCCTGACAATCATCGTTAGCGTTGTTTCTCTGTTCATCCCCAAGATTCGCGAATTGGGTGAGGAGTCCGATGCTGAACCGGAAGTCGTCAAGGAACCCGCTTCAGCCTAGCCCCCCAAAAACAGCCCCATATTATCACCAATCCATAATCCCATTTCTTGTCGAAATGGGATTTTTCTTTCAAAGCTCTCACCAGCGAGGGCTCTTTCCTTCGTTGACGAAAAATAATGGATGTGCTAGACTAATTTTAGGTAAAGCTAAAACACAGTTTACACAACCTTAAAGGACCACCATGCCTAAAGAACTAAGCCCCAACATCCAGGACTACCTCAAGCGGATCTACGAATTGACCCGCGATGGCGGCATGGCGACCACCAGCGAATTGGCTGACCTGATGTCCATTTCGCCGGCTTCCGTCACCAACATGCTCCAAAAACTTTCGGTCACCGACCCGCCGTACCTGACCTATATCAAACATCAGGGTGTCCAATTGACCGCTGAAGGCAGGCGCACTGCGCTTAAGATCCTCCGGCGCCACCGCCTGTTGGAGGAATTTCTGGTGGCCAAGTTGGGCTATAGTTGGGATGAAGTCCACCCCGAAGCGGAGATCCTCGAACATGCCATGTCTCCCCTGCTGGAGGAAAGGATGGACGCCGTCCTGGGCCATCCTGAGTTCGATCCCCACGGCGACCCCATCCCGGACTCCAATCTGGATATCCCCAGCATCAAACAGTCCTCTTTGAACAGCCTCGAAATCGGTCAGGGCGGGCAAATCCTGCGGGTGCCGCATGAGGACCCCCAGGTGCTGCGCTATCTGGGAAAATGCGGGATGCGGCCCGGGGTGGATATTGAATTGCTCTCGCGTACGCCCTATGATCAGACCATGCGCCTGCGGATCACCGAAACAGGGGAAGAGGTCGTGATCGGCCCCACCCTCGGAGATCAAATCACCGTCCGGGCTGCCGGTTAATTCCTCTCAGACAACTTGGAAAATTAAAAAGAAAGCTCACCCATGCCAGAATTGCCTGAAGTTGAAACCATTATGCGCCGCCTGCGGGATGGGACGCCCGATTCGGAATCGGTCCTTGGAAAAGTGATTGAATCCGCCTCAGTCCACTGGCCGAAGATTGTTGAACACCCGGATGCCAGACAGTTCATTGCCGATGTCCAAAATAAAAAAGTCTTGGATGCCCAAAGGAGGGGTAAGTTCCTGCATTTCCCCCTCTCAGAAGGCCACCTGATCGCCCATCTGCGGATGAGCGGGGATATGCGAATGGAAAAGCGGCTGTCTGAGGACGGCAACCCCCTACCCAGGCAGGATTACGATCAGGTCATCCTCAACTTCCAATCCGATTGGCGGATGATCCTGAGCTCCATTCGCAAGTTCAGCCGCGCCTGGTACGTTCTGGACCCCCAGACCGTGTTGGGTCATCTGGGCCCTGAACCATTGGGACCGCATCTCAACCCGCAAATCCTTTATACCATGCTGCATACCCGCCACCGCCAGATGAAGCCCCTGCTCCTCGACCAATCCTTCATCGCCGGGCTGGGAAATATTTATTCTGACGAGGTTCTGTTTACCGCCCGGATCCACCCCCTGAGGCTGTCGGATACTATCACCGAAGCCGAAGCAGCCGCCCTTTACCAGGCGATGCAAACCGTGCTGGATCTTGCCATAAAGAAACTCGGCTCCAGTCTGGACTGGATGTATCGTGGGGGTGAGTTCCAAAATTACTTCAAAGTCCACCAGCGGGAAGGACAATCCTGCCCGGATTGCGGCTGCACGATCAAAAAGATCACCGTCGGTCAGCGCAGCACTTATTTCTGCCCTTGCTGTCAAAAGGCTCCCTAAGCAGTTATTTCCTCAGGTAATCCCCCTGACTTCCTTTTAAATAGCAAACTGGAGCAGCGTTGACTGCTCCGGTCTATTTTTATTAGAATCTAAGGGTTCTGTGGGTCAGACCCAGGTTCTCCATCCACCATTTGACGGTGTCGGTCACCGTTTGAACCATGGAGCGCGGCTTATAGCCCAGTTCCTGCTTGGCTTTTTCACAGCTGATGGCGGAATTGCTGACAACTGTCTCAATGGAATAACGCGTGATCCGCGGTTTGGTGCCCGTGAGCTTATAGAAGAACTCCGCCATAGGCGCAATAATCATCGCGATGGGCAGTGGAAAAGTGATCATCGGGGATTTCTTGCCTGTGGCCTTTTGGACAATCTGGTGCAGCCAGGGTAGCTCTATCCGTTCACCACCCAAAATATAGGTTTCACCCGTTTTGCCGTTATCGCGGGCCAGGATCTGGCCCTGGGCGACATCCCGAACATCCACAAAATCGAATGCGCCTTCAATCATGAAATGAAGCCGGCGCTTCATCCAGGAGAGGATCAACTCGCCCATCTCGGAGCGTTTATAGTCAAAGGGGCCAACCACGCCCGTCGGGCAAACGATCCGGGTATCCAACCCCTCCTCACTGGCAGCCTGGACCAGCAATGATGCCTGGGCCTTGGTTCGGTCATACGGACCAGCAGGGTTGTTCGGATCAAATGGTAAATGCTCATCAATCGGCACACCTTCAGGCGCCCTTTCCAGAGCGTGGATGGAGCTGGTATAGATCAACTGCTTGACGCCTTTCTCTTTGGCCACGTCAATCACATTCCGGGTACCCCCGACATTGACCTTCTCCAGCAGATTGGAACCATTTTCCGTGATCGAGACCAGGCTGGCAAGATGAAAAACCACGCTGACATCCTGCATTGCTACGCGAAGCGCATCTCGATCCAGAATATTTCCTTCTACGATCTCGACGTCCAGGCCTTCAAGCGATTTAACATCCTCGCCCGGCAGTACCAGGACCCTGACCTTCTCCCCCCGTTCGAGTAATTCCCGGGTTAATACATTCCCCAGATGACCCGCCCCACCAGTTATCAAATTCATACCTTCACCTCATACTGTTCAAAAGGATTTTGATTCCAGAACGGGTGACTGCCTGCCAATCAGCGCCTTCGGGGTCGAATGAGGCCTGCAAGAGCAGTCCCATCACGATGGCCATCAGGAACCGGGAGGTCAAATCCGGGTCGAGATCTTCCCTGAACGCCTTCTGATCCATCCCCAACTGGATCACATCGGCGAAATAGGAGAGATACTTGCGATAAGGTTCAGCAACCTTTCGCCAGATCTCCGGCTGACGGCTGGCCTGGGTCCAAAATTCCAGCAGGATCGGGAAACCAACCTGCAGGGCATCGAAAACCTCACTTGAGGCGTCCGCCATGTTCTCGATGGCCTGAGGGATGTCCTGCGCCGAAGTGGAGGCCGCCTGCAGACCCTCATCAAGAGCACTCAGCCAATCCGCCATCAGCGCCAGGAAGAGGTCCTGCTTCGAAGGGAAATGGTAGTAAAACGCGCCCTTACTAACCTTTGCCCGCTTGCAGATCTCCGCGACACCGGTGGCATCGTATCCGTTTCTAGAAAACAATTCCAGAGCAGTATGAAGGATTTTGGAACGAGTCTCCTCGCTCCGGGATGAATTAACCATAATAACCAAAAATAAAAATTAATATCCGACCGATCGGTCTGTTTTAATATACCACTCTTTACTAGCCCCGAAAAGACAAATTTGTAAATTATTTGTAATGGAAATTAAAATAAAACTCGCCAGCCGGATTTTCTCCCCACGATCAGGCTAGCGAGTCTCACATCTTCAAAGCGCTCCCTTCTTTGAAGAAGGAATTTCAATGTCGATATTGAAGGTACGCAGTTAATATACTCCAGAGGGCCGGATTCAGTCAGGCTCATTTGATTAATACTCATAAACATTTGTACTGTTTCAGATATAAACATTTTACTCAACTTCGAACAAAAACACCCCACTCTCGTGAGGTGTTCGTTTTGGAGGCGACGATGGGTTCACAGAGTACCGAACCATGATCAGACAAGAAAAACACCCCACGGATGTGAGGTGTTCGTTTTGGAGGCGACGATGGGACTCGAACCCATGATCGGGGTTTTGCAGACCCTTGCCTTGCCAACTTGGCTACGTCGCCCGGAAAATAAAAACTGATATCTGCGGCCGATATGGCCTTTGGATATCAGCCCATCATTCTGATGAAGAGCGGGCGAAGAGGCTCGAACTCTCAACCTTCTCCTTGGCAAGGAGACGTTCTACCAATTGAACTACACCCGCAT
>CAYUSC010000042.1:1867-20932 GCA_964447265.1 uncultured Candidatus Brevefilum sp. | reverse complement strand
CATCCGGTTCACCCAGGGCCATATCAATCACCCGCATGCCTGTCAACCAGCCGCGCTCATCACCCAGGAAGGCCACCGGGCTTTTCAGGAATTGGAAATCCACGCCCTCTTCCCGGGCGTGGTGGATTTCTTCCAACCGGGCAGGCATTTCATTCGCCGTCCGGCGATAGATGATGCTGCCTTTTTTCGCGCCCAGCCGCAAAGCCACCCGGACCGAATCCAGGGCGGTGTTGCCGCCGCCGATCACGGCCACGTGTTTGTCCCTGCAGTCAATCACCGGTGTGTCGTAATTCGGGAACTTGTAGGCTTTCATCAGGTTCACCCGGGTGAGGAATTCGTTGGCGGAATAGACGCCGACCAGGTTCTCGCCGGGGATGTGCATGAAGTGGGGCAGGCCCGCGCCAACACCGATGAACACAGCCTCAAAGCCTTCCTCGTTCATCAATTCATCGAGCGTATAGGTCATTCCAATCACCGTGTTGGGCTGAAAGTTGACGCCCAACGCTTCCAGCGCTTCCACTTCCTCGCGGACGATCGCTTTGGGCAACCGGAATTCCGGAATGCCGTAGGCCAACACGCCGCCAAATTCGTGAAAGGCTTCAAAGACGGTGACGTCATGGCCGGCGCGGATCAGGTCACCGGCACAGGATAGCCCGGAAGGGCCGGACCCGATGATGGCGACTTTTTTACCGGTTTTTTGCTGTTGGGGGACAGGTTCGGGGACCAGGTCGCCATGCCGACGTTCATAATCGGTGACGAAGCGAGCCAGGGCGCCAATGGCGACGGCGTCGCCGCGTTTTTGCAGAATGCAGGCCCCCTCACATTGGTCAGACTGCGGGCAAACCCGGCTGCAGATCGATGCCAGGACGTTGTCCTGCTTGATGAGTTGGGAAGCGGCTACATATTCGCCATTGATGGTCAATTGGATGAATTCCGGGATGCGGACACCCACCGGACAGCCTTCCACACAGGCTGGTCGCTTGCAGTTCAGACAGCGTTGAGCCTCAAGCTGAACCAATGCCTCAGTGAACCCGAGGTTGACCTCATTAAAGTCCTTGCGGCGTTCTTCGGGGACACGGGCAGGCATGGGTTGGCGGTGAATTTTGCGGATTTCTCGCCGCTGTTGGCGTTCGACCTCTTCCGCGGCTTCTTCCAGAGCGCATTTTTCTTCGTGGAAATAGGCCCGGTTGCGGTTCATCAGGGTGGCGAAATCGACCAGATGGGCATCAAACTCCGGCCCATCCACGCAGGCGAACTTGACCTGGTCACCGACCACGACCCGGCAGCCCCCGCACATACCGGTGCCATCCACCATAATTGAGTTAAGGCTGACGACCGTCTTGATGTTATAAGGCCGGGTCAGCTCCGTAACAGCGCGCATCATGGGGAGCGGACCAACGGCGAGGACGAAATCGATGGGATTGCCTTCGTCAATCAGCGCTTGGAGCTGGTCCGTAACAAAACCCTTAGCGCCATAGGAGCCATCGTCCGTGCAAACCCGGACATCGTCGGAAATGTGCCGTAACTCATCTTCAAGGATCACAAGGTCTTTGGTGCGTGCGCCGATGATGGCCGTGACCTTGTTCCCGGCTTTTTTCAGGGCTTTGGCTTGGGGAAAACTGACCGCTGTGCCCAAACCGCCGCCGATTACAACGACATGCCCAAAATGTTCAACCTCCGAGGCATTCCCAAGCGGGCCAACGAGGTCCCGGATCTGGTCGCCGGTTTCAAGCTCGTTCAACTCCCGGGTGGATTTTCCGACGCCCTGAACAATCAGAGTGATTGACCCTTGCACCGGATCCGAGTCAACGATTGTGAGTGGGACGCGCTCACCCTCCTCAGAGAGCCTGATGATCACAAACTGACCCGGATGGCGCTTTTCGGCAATCACTGGTGCCTGAATGACGAACTTTTTAATATCCTGGGCAATAAATCGGGCATCGAGAATTGAATGAGAAGCCATGAATCCACCTTTAATGAGTAGTGTACGTCCGTAAGACGATAAATAATATTTTATCTCATTGGAGAAGGAATGAGGGATGAATTGACAGGAAAAATGTGCTCACGGGGAGGGATGATTTTTATTCGGCAGGCGCAGGTTCAACCTTAAAACACCAGTATGAGGCTGCTTCGATGACCGAATCGGCCGGTAATTGCTGGAAGCAGTACAACCCCGGATTGAGATCGGATTCGGCGTGGAGCAGGCTCTCCCCATCCTTGTGAGTTACGAAGGTAAATGAGATATATTCGCCGGTTTCATAGATCAGGTTGAGGGTTTCCGGGTTAGCTTCCGAATTAAACATTACGATGGTCGGGTCCGTGGTCAGGCTGGTGGGAATGCCAATATCCTGGGAAGGCAATCCTTGATGCTGCTGGATGTCCGAGTAAGTATCATTTTCAAAAAGGAAGACGCCCGCATAAGGCGGTTCATTCTCCCCGGCTTTCGATCCCGAGAGGGCGCTGATTGGCAGGTCGAAATCAAAGATCGCGCTGGCGGCCAGAATGCCAATAAAGGCAAAAACGATCACAACCACACCCAAAAGTACAATTTCAAATGAGCTGAGTTTGGGCAGGTCTTTCAGGATCTTCTCCGAGTCTTTGTTCTGGGCGGGCTTTTGCGTGGGTTTTTCCGTCTTTTTATTATCGGAGGATGCCATTTCATTAAGGTCGTCCAGCTCCAGTTTGGACCAGCCGTTTTGGTCCTCTACCTGTTCAGGACGGCCGGCAGATGGGAAGGGCGAAATAGGGCTGGTGTGATCGGAGAGATGATCGTTTTGATCGGCGATCTGATCGCGTTTGCGTTTTTGGAGATAAGCCATGCCGCGCTGGGCAGGGATGTTCTGGGGATCAATTTCGAGGGCTTTTTTCAGGAAGATTTCCTGTTTATCCAGGTCATCAATAATGGCAGCAACCCAGACCCAAACATCAGCGTTTTGGGGTTCTTCAATGATCGCGTCTTTCAGGAAGTCCAATGCTTCCTGCATATGACCGCTTTTTGCTGCTTTGATTCCTTTTTGTAGCGAAGATACCATTAATTCTCCCTGACCTGATGAAGAAAATGATCAAAAATGGAGAGAAACCTTATGATTCAAAATAAATTTCTACGCTTATGATTTTACCACAGGCGGGTATGAGAATAGACTCAAGCATCATTTATTGAAAGAGTAAAGCAGTATTCTTAGGCTGGAATTTTTTTCTCATAAATCGTTCATTGTTAAAATTACATCATCATATATAATGGAGGGAGTCAGGGAAAGGATTGGAAAGATGAAGATTGGCCTGTTATCAGATACCCACGATAGTTTATCCAATGTAATTTTCGCCGTTGAGACGATGCGGGAGCGGGGAGTAGAGACTGTGATCCACTGCGGCGACCTGACGGATTTTGAATTGCTTTCCCGGTTTAAGGATTTTCGTTTGATCTACCTGTTGGGGAATATGGACCAGGCCAGCGGGACGATCGCTAAGATCGTCAAGGGTATGAATCCTGACAATTTCGCAGGAACGGTTTTTACCGGTAAACTGGATGGAGTCTCTGTGGCTGCCACGCACAGTCATATCGAAGGCAAAGTCATGGAATTGGTGCAATCCAGGAAATACCAGTGGATCTTCCACGGGCATACGCATCGTCGGCGGGATGAGGTTGTAAGAGGCGTGCGGATCATCAATCCCGGCGCTCTGGGGGGGATGAATTATGGCGTGCGGACCTTTTGCATAGTGGACCTCACAACACCGGAAGTGGATTTCGTTCAGGTGCCGTCGGATTGAGGTGAGTTAATGGACTACGATTCCCTTTGCGCCTATCTGGAGGCAATGCCTGATTCAAGGCGGGATATGCCTTTTGGCGCAGATACGCTTGTATTCAAAGTAATGGATAAGATGTTTGCCCTGGTTGCCTGGCAGGCAGAACCCCTGACCATTAACCTCAAAGTGGACCCGGTGGAAGCCCTGATGTTGTGCAAGCAGTATAGTGCGGTAACACCTGGTTATCACATGAATAAGAAGCATTGGATTACCGTTACACTGGATGGCAGCATCCCGGATGGCGAGATCCAGCAATTGATCAATGAATCATATCGCCTGGTGGCGAGGGGATTGAGCAAAGCCCAACAGGGTCGCCTGCGGATGATGGGATGGATGGATAATGAAGCGTAGGTTTGATAAAATTCTGGTTGTTGACCTTGAAGCCACTTGCTGGGAGGGTGAGCCTCCTGAAGGTGAAACCAGTGAGATCATTGAGATTGGCCTGTGCGTTTTGGATGTGGCCACCGGTGAGCGGACGGATACGCAGGGTATTTTGGTGAAACCGGAACGATCTAAAATGAGCGATTATTGTCGTAAACTGACAACCATCACGCCTGAGATGTTGGATGGGGGCCTAAGCTTCACTGAAGCCTGCTCGCTGTTGGTGGACCAATTTGATTCCCCGCACCGCACCTGGGCTAGTTTTGGCGATTTTGACCGGATCAAGTTCCAGCAGCAATGTACGGAATGGGGCGTTCCTTATCCTTTTGGGCGGTCTCACATCAACGTCAAGAACCTGTTTGCTTTACAGCAGGGGCTTGAACAGGAAGTCGGGCTGCAAAAAGCCACGGCTATGTTGGGGTTGCCTTTTGAGGGCACGATCCATCGCGGGGTGGATGACGCCTGGAACATTGCGGCGGTGTTGGATAAAGTTCTTTTTGGGCGGAACGCGCAAAGATTAAAATAGTTCTTAATTGCACCGAATCGACTAAGTACCTTACAGACAAAATTCTTGAAAAGAACAGAAATATAATCGGTTAAGGCAGGAACACCCGGTGGAGGAATTTACCGGGTGTTCCTGCTGAAACGGATAATGTGAATTGCGTTTTAAGGCCTGCTCATGAAAGGTATGTAACTGAGTAAGGAGGCTTTGAGCTCGAGTGTGGCCTGGTCAGTGGCGGGCGGGTTGCTCGGGTCGCCCTGAGAAGTTACCGATAAAATGACCTGCTGCACCTGACCGTAACTTGCGTCTGCCGGAACGGTCACGGTGATTTCCAGGATCGTCGCTTCACCGGGTTGGAGATCAATCACCTCCCGGGTCTTCAGGTTGATGGACCACTCGCTGTTGCTCAGATCAATCGTGTAGGAATCGGGGTTGAGGCCGGCATTGATCAGTTGGATCTGGATCGTGATTTCCTGGCCGGGCGCCGAACCAGCGGAAACGGCATCGGAACTGAGATATGGCCGGTAATCTGGTTTGGCTTCACAGGCCGTGACGGCGAAGTCATCAATGTACCAGCCTTCCAATCCGATACTGGCGTCACTTCCCTGAGAGAAGCGTAATTGAACATCCTGCCCGGCGTAATCCGAGAGGTCCACGACGGTATTGGTCCAATCCTGCAGGCCGCACCAACCCGGGCTGCCGCCCAGCGGATTGCCATAGCCAGAGGAAATGGTGCCGTAATAAGGCGTGGTCAGCAGCATACTGTCCGATACCTGAACCCAGGTTTGTCCGGCGTTGTTGCTGATCTCCAGAATGGCGCCATCGAAGCACCCGGTTGTTCCCGATTCCTCCATGTCGAACCACTGCCAGAATTTCAGGGAAACCGGTTCGTCATAGGTTTCAGGAATGCTGATCACAGGGCTGGTCAGGCGCTGCAAGCTGACGGCGTTTTTATCCACGGAGTGGAACGATGTGCTGGGGCTGGTGGAACGGCTTGAGGAAAGCGCCCAGGTGTCGTTGGTGCCGCTGTGGGTCCAGCCAGTGGCGGATGTAAAATTGGTCTGATAAACATCAATAGCTTCGGTCCCCTCGGGGCAGTCCCCGGCGGCCAGCACAGTCTTGAATTGATAGGTGCTGGAATAGCTGCTGGTACCGCAGGCATTATAAGCCCGGACCCGCCAGTAATAGGTGGTGCCGTTATTGAGCGATCCGGCCGGGTCAAAGGAAGGCTGATCCAGCCCGGATTGAGAGAAAACAATCTGGGAGAAATTACTGTCGAGTGCAATTTGAATTTCGTAAGTCAGACTGGTCTGGGTCTCCGCCCAGTTCAGGTAGGTGTCAATCGGAACATTCGTTGCGCCATTGGCCGGGTTGGTCAGGGTGACCGCAGCGGGGGCTGAGGTGAAGACGCTTACCCCCAGGTTGTATTCATGGTAAAGGCTTCCGGAAGTCCCGCTGATCGTCAGGGTGTAATCCCCGACTTGTGCTTTGCGATCGGCTGTGATGGTCAATTGGCTGAGATTGGGTGGAGTGACCGGGTTGTAACCAAGGGAAGCGGAAACATCAGCAGGCACGCCGGCGACAGCCAGGGTGACAGGGTTGCTGAAACCGTTGCTTTGACCAACGGCCACCGTGGCGTTCGCACTCGCGTTTTGGCAAACTGAGACGGTGGCAGGCTCGGCACTCAGGGTGAAATCGGAGACTTTGGCGCCGACCAGCATTTCGAGAGAGGGGTCACCGAGCAGGTTGTAGGATTCCCAGTAATAGCGGCTTTGAGCTGTTCCCGTGCCGTAGCGTTCAGATTCGACTGCCATCAGCCCGGCAAACATGAAGGAACCGACGACGTTGGCGGAATCGGTACTGCTGTAGAGCGCATCCATCATCGCCCGTTCCATAATGTCATCCGGTCCCCAATAACTGCTGGAGGAGGAGCCGATGAAGGCGACAGCGCCTTTGTTGGCCTGCAATAGCCAGGTTTCACCAAAGGATTCAGTTACATTGTAATCGCCTGTGAGGCAGGCGAAGCTGGCCACCACGGACAGCGCGCCGGAATTGGAGATGCTGCGGATATTGCTTTGGCTGAGCGAAGGGCCGCCCCAGGAAACCTGGGAGCCGTGCCCGGAATAGGCAACCAGAGCCCGGCCGTTGTTGAGCGCACTGATCACGTTGCTGTTGCTGGCGCTGTAGGTGTGGGCATAGAGTTTATCGCCACCGGCCTGAGGATTGGAGGGGAAGGTCCCAACGTATCCCGCAGGGAGTGTGTCGTTGGAGATGACATAATTCTGAGTCGCTTCGGCGATATCCCAGTATTCGGTGTCGCTGGAAGCTAATAACGCCGCTTTCATCACCCAGCTTTCCGATCCGGAATAGTTGTTATAGGCAATCAGGTTGTTGATCATGGTGCTGAGCTGGCTGGTTGAACGGGCAGGCAGCCGGCCGACGAATATATCGGGAACCCAGTCGCTGCCGTCAACGGTGCCATAATAGAGGTCGGTGACCTTTCCAGAAGATAGACCGGTGAAAGCCGGCATCGTGGCGGTACCGTTGTCGAGGTCGCCAACCAACAGAACGTAGGTTGGGGCGATGGGCCAATTGTTATAGGCGTTTTGGATGTAGGCTTTGATGGCTTCTGCGGATGAACCGGCAGTTGATAATCCGGCTACCGTCACAGAAAAGCCCTGGGAGGTCTTGAGATCAACGAGGGGGGCTAAGGTAGCGATGTAGGCATCCGGAGCGATGATCAAATAACCGTCGCCGCCGACAGACCGATCCGCTTCGGGTTGAACCTGGGGAGTGTAATTTAATAGACTTTCTGATGCGATGGCTTCGAAGGCATCGGAGGCCAGGCTGGTGACCACGGTTCCCTGGCTTTCCGCACCAGGGATAGTGAGGCGAACCGTCATCTGTTGATAGATTTGGACCGTCTGGGTTTCAGCATCATATTGGACCGGCCAGAATGCCAACTGGGCAACCTGGTGACCCCTCAGGATATAAGTATCCAGAAGCTGAGCAGGCGTTTCCGGGTAGGTTCCGCCGGGCTGTTGGAGGAGTGCGGCTGCTTTAACACTGCAAAGTTCTCCTGCAGCGCATTTCTCGGTTTCCGCTTCAGTGGTCGGAATCGACGCAGGGAGGTTTCCCTCGCCAAGAGTTGCGGTATAGGAGATGCTATCCAGAATCTCAAATACCACATCGTCACCGGATGGGATCTCGATCTCTTGATAGAACACCGGCAGATCGGGAACGCCCACATCGGCGGGGTGATCGTAGTATGCTTCATTAAATAGTGCCGTTTGATCATCGACGGGTTTCTGGAGGGGATCGGCCGGGAACTGAATGATGAGTTCCAGCACATCGCCTGCAGAAGCGTCGACGTTAATTTCCGGTTGGTTAATTTCCTGTTGTAACTCGGTTCCCTGCGTTGCAGCAAAGACAGTCCCAGGGAACACGAGTGACATCAGGACGGCGACCAATAAGAAGAGTTGAAATTTACCTTTAATCATTCGCAAGTTGCCTTAAAATCTGATTTGCGGATATAATCTTTCTCATTATTTTGGTGTTGCGGTTTCATGTTACGAAGATTCGGCATCAAACGAGTGTAAAAAAACGCAGATTCTGGTCAGAAAACACGTTTTTTGGTTAGAAGAGAATTAGAATGGCTTGTTTGGCGGAAACTCTAATCCGAGTCTTAATTTAAGGATCGCTTTTATGGTGAATGTGGAGTTCGTGAAAGAGATTCGCCCCAAAATCGTTGATGATTTCAGCGAAATGGGAGAGTTTCGACCGCGCACGCCCGCGATTGCCAAAGCTTTTGAACTCGGTAAGAAACTGCATAAAGGCCAGGTCCGACTGAGTGGGGAACCCTATTTTGAGACCCATTGCGTCTGGATCGCTTCATTTATGGATCGACTGGTCCAAAATGAGGCCTGGACAATCGGCTCGCTATTGCATGATGTTGTGGAAGATCAGGGAGAATCTCTGGAAGAGATTCAGCGAGAATTTCCCGGTGTTCTGGGTAAGCATGTCGCTTATCTGGTTGATGGCGTCACTAAGATGAGCAACCCGCGAGGCGGCCGCTCACGTGAATTGGAAACCCTCCGGAAGATCGCACGGTTCCGCGATCCGGGGGTTTTTCTTATTAAATTGGCCGACAAGAGCCATAACATCCTGACCCTGGAATACATGACGCCTGAAAAGCAACGCCAGAAAGCTACAGAGGCGATTCGGGCTTATGGTAAACTGGCCGGGATTCTCAATTGCTATCGCTGGCGGCGTTGGCTGGAGGATATGGCCTTCCCCTATGCGGAGCCGGATATCTATGAATTTGTCGCCAATCAGATCGACCGTGATCCGCGGCTGGATATTGGGTTCATTAATGATATGCTCGAACATCTCGGCGCTTTGATGGATGCCGAAGGGGTTAATGGCACCGTGAGGATCATTGTCAACGGCTATTGGCAGGCCTGGCAGAAATTGCGCCGGATGGCCCGTGATCGCCGCACTTCGCTCGATGATTTTTCGGCTGTGAATGATATTGTCAGCTTTCGAATGGTCGTTGATGATTCGAGTGTTGAGGCATGTTACCGGTTACTTTCAAGAGTGAACCGGTTTTTTAATCGTAATTTGGACCAGAACCGATTTGATGACTATATCGCCAACCCCCAGCATGGTTACCGGGCATTGCAAGTGACCGCCTGGCTGCCGGATATGGGCGCGATTGAGGTGGCGATCGCCACTGAGGAAATGGAAGGGGAGAACCTCTGGGGTGTGATCTATGCCCTGCAGCATGGCAAAGAGATCAACCAGTATAAGCCGATTCAGATCTTCACCCCAACCGGCGGGACTCGATTTTTGCCGGATGGCGCCACGGTGGTGGATGCGGTGGCCGCGATCCAGGATTTCCTGCTGGACAAGATCAGCCGGGTGGAGGTCAATGGTGAGCCGCGGGAATTGAGCGACGCAATCAATCCCGGTGATGTGGTGGAAGTGATCACCGAAGGCCAGCGGATGGTGCCTTCAGAGGATTGGCTGGATTTCTGTACCCCATCGACTGCCCGGCAATTGCGCTCTGCCCTGATCACCGTCGCGCTGAAACAGACTGCGGAAGAGGGTCGGGAACGCCTGCGGCCTTTGCTGGTCGAACGGGGGATTGTGGATCTGGAGGATGTGCAGGTGCAGGAGCGGGTGAAGCTTGAAAACCTGTTAAGTTCCGTCTCAGCTGCCAGCCTGGATGATCTCTATTCCGCCTTGGGTGGCGGGGCGATCCGCCTGTCGGATGTCAATGACGCACTGGATGAGGCCGGTATCTCCCGGCAGGTGCTGGGCTGGACGACGATCAATATCGTCGGGCCGGGTAACACGAACAAGCCCGGCGTTTTAGCTTATCTGGCGGGTTTGGTATCCAATTTTGGGGGAAATATCCTGCGGACGGTGAACAATACCTTCGAGGATGGATCCTTTACCTTGAGATGGGTCATTAAAGGCCTGGACGACTCGCGCAAGGATGACCTGCTCGTGACCTTCATCAATTGTGAGATTGAACTGGTCAAAGTGGAAATCGTCTGAAATCTATTTTAACAATTCCAAAGTGTTCGTCTCAAAATTATAAAAATATTGGCTGCCCGAAGCGGATTGAAGCAGAAGGCCGGATTCGCTTGCCTCGATTATCTCCAAACCGCCGGATAACTCGTCGGTGACCAGAAGGGTGGAACTGAGGCTGGTTTTCTCCGTTGTGATCACCTGGATGAATAGCGCACCCCGGCCGGGGAAATCCTGGGATTGGCCTGCGCCAATTTGCAGGAATCCCGAATCCGTCAGAGATTGCCACACGGTCGTGATTTCCGCGCCATACGGCAGACCGGCAATCTCACCACCGCGGATGATACCCTCAGTGAAAGTGGGGGCAATATAATCCTGGGAATTAGCCAGGGAAATCGAATCTTTTGGTGCGGGATTGGCTGCGGAAAGGGTCATCTTTTCAGCTAGGTTACTCAGCAGATCGAGTTTGGAGGTGAGCAAAGTCTCAGCTTCAACAGTAACCGCTTGTGATTGAAGGGAGGTTGATAAATCCGCCATCAGGCCGGTCAATGAGGTGGGAAGTTCACCGGTGGTCTGCGAAACTGCGCTATAAATCTCAGGATAGGCCTCTTCCCGCAGGATCCAGCGGATATCCGTCTTCCAATCCAATTCCTGAGCGGTGTCGGGACTGTCGTTGAGTTCATTGTAAAGTTGCCAGTAGGCTTCGGAGGGAGTGTTGTCCGTTCCGTTGCAAGTGTGCCATTGTTCACAGGCCTGCCATTGGGTGAAGACGCCAGTGATGTCCATCCGCGCCCCGTGGTTATCAAAGGCGTATTGACTCAGGAACGCCCACTGTTGAGCGTGGACGCCGCTGGTCAGGTAGATGAGCGGCAGGGGTAAAGAAGGCTCAAAACCCCAGGAGACATACCAGACATCCTCCATGGTCCATTCCGGGAAAGCGGAGGTGCCGCAGGTCAGGCCAGGGAGGGCATCAAAGGGACAGCCGGCAGCGTCACCGTAATAAAGCATCGGGGATTCGGCAAGCGAGCCATAACCTGTGAGCCAGGCGATGGAATTGGCGGGTGAATTCCAGCCCAGTTCGATATCACTGGCGCCATAGGCCTGTACCTGCTGGAGCATATTATTGTCCAAAAGAGTCTGGTTCAGGGTATTGACCATTCTGGCCCAGACTGTGCCGTGGGCTGTCATTTTCTCGGCTGTATCGAGAGAGCTGGGCTTGTTATTGGTCCCGACTCCGAGGACAAGGTTGGAGTCGTTGTCGCTGCCCGTGCAGGTGTAATATCCCCGGGCGAAATTTTCGGCAGCGATCCGGATTTCAGATAGACCCACCGGGCCAAAGCCAAACAGTGCAGCGCCGTAACCAATCTCTGGCGTATAGACCGGATAGCCAAAATCGAGGACAACCACGTTATCCTGTGGGCCGGGTTCGGACTGGTCACGTGTGCCAAGCTCGCAGCCCAGGCTGTAAGTGAATTCCGGGTCGATGGTGATCATGTAGTAGCTGGTGGAATACAGGGGTTCATAAGTGTGGCTGAACAGCGGCAAGTAAATCAGTTCAGCCTCCTGGGCGGACGCTGTTTGGGAGGTGGGAGCAGGAAAGGCCTGGGTCAGCGTTCCGATCAGGACCAGAGAGAGCAAAACCAGTGTAAGTTTACGAAGGGACATCATCGTCATTTATCCTTCAGAGGGGTCGAGTTCCGCCAGGAGAATCCAATGACCATAGCGGTCATTGGCGTCTTTTGGCGCTCGATCGTAATAGAGCCGATAGGTATGATGGTCTTCCGTTTCGACATCAAAATAGAACCTGCCAACACCCCAGGAGCCGTGTTTGGAGGCTGAGGTTGCATGTTGAGGCTGCATATTGCGTGCCATACGGTCACGACGCCTGAAATCATGCCATTCAGCGAGACACCGGCTAATCCTGCATTCCCGATCCTGCCAAATGAAGCTATTAGGGCAGGGTGGGCTTTTGGGGTGAAGCGGCGGGGTGTCGAATTGGATGGAGATGGATTCGGATATGAAATGGTTAATTTTTCGCTTTTCAGTGAACATTAAATAGCGCGGGTTGGTAAGCAGGTTGACGGCCATCCAGCAGGATGAAACGATCCGCGCGTTTGGTGGAAACGCCAAGTTTGCGAAGATCGCTGATATCCCGAATCTTACCATAGCGGCGGCTCAGGATGATCTTTTGGGCGATCTGAGGGCCGATACCGGGGATCTTGATCAGTTGTTCAAATTCGGCCGAATTCACTTCAATGGGTTGGAAGAGCAGGTGGCTCTCCGCCCAGGCCAGTTTTGGGTCTTTTAGCAAGTCGAGATGGCCGGTGGGCGAGAATTCGAGTTCCTCCAGATTGAACTGGTAATCCCGCAGGAGGTAAAAAGCCTGGTAGAGCCGGTTTGACCGCCAAAGGTTGGCGGGTGGCAGGTTTTCAAAGGGGGTATCGAGCACCGGGCTGAATTTTGAGAAATAAGCCCGGGCGATCTTGAATTGAGTTCGCAGCTTATCCGTGGTCTGTAAGAGGTCCAGATCCGTCTCACCGACTGCGCCGACCACAAACTGGGTGCAGCTTGACGGCCAGGTGCCTTTCCAGGCTGAGTGGGCCGGATTGGTACGGCGGATCTGCTCGATAATTTTCAAGGGTGTGATCAGTTGGTCGAGGAAGACCTTGCGGGGCGCCAGGCGATTAAGACTGGTTTCGTTCGGGCCTTCGAGGTTGATGGATACTCGATCGGCAAGCTGCATTGCCCTGAAGATCTGATCTTTTTCGGCCCCCGGCATGATTTTCAGGTGGATGTAGTGGGGGTAGTGATAGCGATTCCGCAAAACCTCAGCCGTGGCAATGATCCGGTCCTGGGTTCGGATGCCGCCATTGACGATCCCGGAACTGAGGAAGACGCCTTTGGCGACCCCTGCATCGGAGAGTTTAACAATGGCATCGGCCATTTCATCGGGGGTGAGGGAGGCTCGGGGCGTATCCCGTCCTGAGCGAAAACAGCAGTAATTGCAGTTATTTTCGCACACCGAAGTCTGCATGGTCTTGAGTAAGGGTATGGTTTGCCCATTGGGGAGGCAGGCCTGCGTGACCGGGAAACGCTCTTTGAGGTGTTCGATCTCCATCCCGTGCATAATGGCTTTCTGGCAGAATTGGACATCTTCCGCCGCTTCAAATGGCATATTAATGGAAAAGGATTTGATCTTCTCTAAGGCGTCCACAGCTTTATTATAGAACAAATGTTTTATCCCTACAAGAGTTTCAAGGTGATTAATCCATTAATGGCCATTTTGAATTATGATTAGGGACGAGGAAAATGGATATGACCAAGAAAATCCTGCTGGATACCGACATTGGCTCAGACATTGATGATGCAGTCGCGTTGGCGTACTTGCTGATGCAGCCGGAAGCTGACCTGTTGGGTGTGACGACCGTTTCCGGGCAGAGCCGTTTGCGGGCCGAGATGGTGGATGCGATCTGTCAGGCAGCGGGTCGGGAGGTGCCGATCTTTCCCGGTGTGGAGGAACCGTTGCTTGTTGAAAACCGCCAACCTTTGGCGCAGCAAGCGCTCAAACTGAACAATTGGCCCCACCGTACGGATTTTCCAGGTCAAAAGGCGGTGGACTTTCTCGCAGAACAAATCCTGGCCCATCCTGGAGAAGTGACCCTGTTGACCATTGGGCCGTTAACCAATATTGCCTTGCTGTTTGCCCTATATCCCGAAACCGTTGTTGCCCTCGAACAATTGGTGATGATGTGCGGGGTTTTTACCGACATGCCCGGTAACCCCTGGAAGGCGGAGTGGAATGCCCTGCTGGATCCCCATGCGACCCAAATGGTTTATCAGGCACCGGTGAAAATCCACCGGTCCATTGGGCTGGATGTTACTCGACAGGTGACGATACCTGCAGAGGAAGTCCGCGCCCGATTCAAGCACCCGGTGCTGGCGCCGGTTCTGGATTTTGCGGAGGTCTGGTTTCAGACCCAGGAGGTGATGCTGTTTCACGATCCCCTGGCGGCTGTCTCGATTTTTGATCCGGAAGTCTGTCAGTTCACACCCGGTTTGGTGAAAGTTAACAGCGACGCATCTGCGGGGTTATTGGGTGAAACAAGCTTCGACCGTGAAACGCCAAAAAAGCCCCATCAAGTGGCATTGCAAGTTAACCCAGAGCGTTTCTTTGAATCCTATTTTGGAGTATTTGAGAATCAATAAACCAGGTATGATTCTTAGAGGTTTTGACAAATAAAAAGGTTCTTACGAATATCGTGGGAGGTGCGGGGGTCTCTCTCACTTTTTTCAGGAACTTGATAGAATTACATATTGAGAAAAATATCACGAAACGACACCTACTATGAAACGATCATTAGCCTTTACCCTCGCAGTGATATTAAGCCTTGTTGCTGCATTTACAACGATTTCCGCTCAGGCTGGATTTACCGGTGTCACTTCCCAACCTGCGCAATTAACCACCCCGGTTGGCCCTTCGGCGCCGGTTGCTACTGAAGTCTTCGCAGAAGATGCGGTTCACGCCTATTTCTTCTATGCCAATGACTGCCCCCATTGCCATGCGGCATTGGATGAGGTGGTCTATCCCCTGGAAGAAGAATGGGGTGACCAACTGGATGTGCGCCTGCTGGAAATCGGCACTCCGGAATATTATGAAGCCTTAATGGCGGTCGAAGCCCATTTTGAGGTCCCGGCGACTAGTCGAAGCATACCTACTTTGGTGGTTGCCGACCGGATACTGATTGGCGAATCGGAGATCTCGGAAAACTTTCCTGGCATTGTAAGCGAAGGAGTCGCAGCAGGTGGGATCGCCTTCCCGAATATTGATGGCGTCGATCCATCCATTCTGATCAGCGTGGAACCGGTGAACGATGGCGCCATTGATGAAACCTGTGAGGACGATGAGGAAGGTTGCGTGGTGGCCACGCCGATCTACGCCGCCTATTTCTATCAAACCGGTTGTGATGAATGCAGCCGGGTAAATGCTGATCTGAATTACCTTAAGAGCCAGTACCCGCAATTATTAGTTGTTGAATTCAACATCTATGACAGTACCGATCTGGCAGTTTTGATGACCGATAAAGTGGGTTACACTGGCGATTTTCATACCCCGGCATTGTTCATCGGAGATTATGTGCTGGTGGGCGACGAAATCCTTCCCGATTCGATTATCCCAATCCTGGAGGAATATAAGGATACTGGCGCAAAGGCGTATTGGTTGGACTTTAACGACGATCAGGGGCAGCAATCCGTGATTGACCAGTTCAAGAACATGGGCTGGTTAACGGTGGTCGCTGCGGGCCTGATTGATGGGATCAATCCCTGCGCTTTTGCCACTTTGATTTTCTTCGTTTCCTACCTCACTTTAAGTGGTCGGAAAGGCAAAGAGGTCCTGCTGGTAGGGGGGGCCTTCACCTTAGGCGTATTCATCGCCTATTTTGCCGTAGGCTTGGGCTTGTATCAGCTTCTGGATTTGGTGGGTGGGATGCTGGATATCATATCCAAAGTGGTCTATGGATTGACGGGCGTTTTCTGTCTGGTTCTGGCCGTCCTGAGTTTCATCGATTATCGCAAAGCCAAAGAGGGCGGCACTGAAGATATGATGCTGAAACTACCTGAACCTCTGCGAAAGCGGATCAATGCCACCATTCGTAAAGGGCGGGGAACCCAGAATTACATGATCGGTGCATTTGTCGCTGGGGTGTTGGTCTCTTTGCTGGAGCTGGCCTGTACTGGCCAGGTCTATCTGCCGACGATCATTTTCGTCAGCAGCATTCCGGAATTACGGCTGCAAGCCATACTCTACCTGGTGATCTATAATCTGCTCTTCATCCTGCCGTTGGTGGTGATCTTTGTGCTGGTGTATTATGGGACGACTTCCAAGGACCTGACAAAATTCCTGCAGGAACGGGCCGCGCTGGTAAAATTCCTGATGGGCTTTGTGTTTATTGCATTGGGAACCTGGTTGATCGTGTCTCTGTTCGTTGGGTAGTTTCATCGCTTGTACTCCTGTTGTGATAAAATCTGTGCATGAGATATGGCACAGATTTTTTATTAAGGGAATAAAGTTATGTGCGGCCGTTTTACATTAACGTTGGAACCAGGTGAATTACAGGAACTTCTGGATTTAGGCCCTTTTGTGCATATCGTCCAACCCCGTTATAATATTGCCCCAACCCAACCCGTCCCGATTGTGAAAGATAGGGAAACCCGGGCTGTTGAACTTTATCAGTGGGGTTTGGTCCCATTCTGGTCAAAGGACATCACGATCGGCGCGCGCTTGATCAATGCCCGCTCGGAAACTGCCGATGAAAAACCGGCTTTTCGGGCGGCTTTTAAATATCGGCGGTGTCTGATCCTGGCGGATGGTTTTTATGAATGGAAAACAGAAGCCCAGGGGGCGGGAAAGACGCCTGTTCTCTTCAAATTAAAGGACGACAAACCTTTCACTTTTGCCGGTTTATTTGAGCATTGGGAGTCGCCTGAGGGCGGTGAATTGCATACCTGTTCGATCCTGACCTGTGAACCAAACGAGCTTGTTGGTCAGGTTCACAACCGGATGCCGGTGATGCTGGATGCCCAAGCGCGCTGGCAATGGCTGGATCCTGAAATGGAACGAAAAAATCTGATTGGATTATTGAAGCCCTATCCAGCGGATGAGATGAAGGGCTTTGAAGTCTCCAGAGCGGTTAACTCACCCGCGAATGATAATCCCGATGTTGTGAAACCCATAATAGCAAGTGCCTGATCCTTCAATTACACGTAGATGGTGGAAAACATGAAAAGACAAACCAAATTCTTCCTGACCGGATTAATTGTTTTCATAATCTTCATTACGGCATTTATCCCTGCCAACCTCGTTTCAGGTCAAGGCACCCCGCCAGAAAATTATATTCCGTTCTTTACCGTGAACAGAGACCCTTATTACTCTTTTGGATTGGATGGTGGTACGGTTGAAAATGTCATCGTTGATCCGACCAATTCGTCCATTATCTATGCCGGCACCTGGGGAAATGGGATTTATAAGAGTTTGGATGGCGGGGTGACTTGGCCCATCCATGTCACGGACGAACTCCGATCTGCTTATATTTATGAAATAGCCATTGATCCTGTAAACTCCCAACACTTGCTGGCGAGCGTATATGAACATGGCATTGATCAATCATTCGATGGCGGGATCACGTGGGATGCAGTTGCCGGATTTGATGGTTATTACGTGTCCTATTCGATTGATTTTGACAGTACGAATCAAATTGGTGAGCCGGGTGATCCGGATTATCGTTCGGCAACGGTTTATACGGCTATTCGTGAGCAGACTTACTATTCCTCAGGTTATGTCTATCCCGGAGGCGTCTATAAATCGACAGATGGTGGCTATTCCTGGGTCCAAAAAACGTTTACAACGAATGGTTTTCTGGAAGAAGACTATATCTACGATCTGGCAATCGATCCCCGAAATCCAAACATCATCTATACCGCCAACCACCGGACAGGTGTTTACAGAACAACCGATGGAGGAGAGCACTGGGTTAAGAAGAGCTCGGGACTCATCCATCAGGATATTCGCGGCATCCAGGTCAATCCCGTGACAGGGCGGATCTATGCGGGGATCTGGGATGGTTATGGATTTGCCTATTCTGATGACAACGGATATAGTTGGGTTAATAATGTCCCAACCAGATCAATGAACCTATATGTCTATGAGGTTCAATATGATCCTAATCAGCCTGAAGATGTTTATCTGACCACGTCAACGGGCGCCTATCTTTGTGAAAGCCCTACCGCCACATCTACTTGCAGTGTTCTGGCAAATGGCGGAAAATTCGTTTTTGATTTGGCTTTGGATCTATCCGGTCCGGTAGGAAATAATAATCGGGTTCAGAATATGTTCACTGGCCTTCAACATTTCGGGCTGCACAAGAGTGATAATGGCGGTCTGAGTTTTAATCCCAGTTATAACGGCATCAGGGCAAATATTGTGAGGGCAGTCGCTGTCAACGAGCTGGATCCGGATATTCAGTTTGTGAGTACGTCCTATCGGGGGTTGTACCGGACCACAGATGGCGGCCAAAACTGGGAAGCATTGCATTACATTATCAATCTGACCTTTATCAATGACATTGTATTCACGCCAGGCACCTTGGACACGTTATTTATTGGCGATAAAAAGACGGGATTCCATTTCAGTACGGATACCGGTGATTCGTGGATATTAGCAAACTCTGGTCTTTCCAGAAGCGAAATGGATGACGTCATTCAAATTGAAGCGGCTGATTCGGCTGGTTGGATTGATGCGGATGATTATGGCTGGATGGACCCGGTTGATTTGCAGGATTTACTGGATGCTTCTTCACCTGAGCCAGTGGACCGAGTGGGTGGAATCAGTATTAAAACCATCAGTTATGATCCCGATAATTCATCCATCATGTTTGCCGGCAAGGAGTTGGGCGGCGTGGTATATAGCAGGAATGGGGGGCTTTCCTGGTCAGATTCCAATTTGATTTCAGGTTATGTAAACGATACCATGGTAGACCCAAGCTGGGTAAACAGATATTTTGTTGCTCTGGATGATTATGGTGTAAAAATCTCCGGCGATCTCATTAATTGGAAAGATAAAAATGCCGGTTTTCCATCCAGGTTAGCGGTTTATGCCCTTGCGTTACAGGAACCCGGCGTTATTCTTGCTGGTACTACCGGCGGATTGTATAGGATGGAATTGGCTGGAGAGGCAACCTGGATTGATCTCGGTCTGGCTGAGGTTATCCGGGACGTCATTGTTGATCCGACTGACTCCGCTATGATCTGGGCGGCGACTCAAAACGGGCTTTACTATGGCCGGCCTA
>CAYUSC010000042.1:0-1857 GCA_964447265.1 uncultured Candidatus Brevefilum sp. | reverse complement strand
AAGGCGCTTATCGGGCGGATCTCTCGGTTGATACGACATGGAGGAAAATTGGGTTTGATGGCTTTGTCCGTGATCTTATAATAGATCCAACAAATTCTAATATGATCTGGTTAGCTACACTAGAAGGCTTGTATTTTGGCCTGCCCACTGGTCCGGAAGGGGCTTATGAGTGGACGAAGTTTGATGTGCCCGGGTCAAACAATGATCGGATAATGGTTATCGAAGTCATCCCCGGTTCCACTCGGGATTTCTATATCGGCATGGATGGCGGTGATCTTGTTAAATTACCTGCGGAAATATTACCTTGATTTTTCTTGACCTGCTAAACATTGAATGGTAGAATTGCATTCGCTTTAAAAATGCCCCCATCGTCTAGGGGACCAGGACGTAGCCCTTTCAAGGCTAAGACCAGGGTTCGAATCCCTGTGGGGGCATGGAATCACTCTCCTTCGTGGAGAGTGATTTTTTATTTCCGCCCTTTCAACACCCAGGGAGGGTGCAGGTGCTAAGACCAGGGCCGAAGGTCCCTGTGGGGGCATGGAATCACTCTCCTTCGTGGAGAGTGATTTTTTATTTCCGCCCTTTCAACACCCAGGGAGGGTGCAGGTGCTAAGACCAGGGCCGAAGGTCCCTGTGGGGGCATGGAATCACTCTCCTTCGTGGAGAGTGATTTTTTATTTCCGCCCTTTCAACACCCGTTGAGGGTGCAGGTGCTAAGACCAGGGCCGAAGGTCCCTGTGGGGGCATCAAATAACTCTCGTTAATTGGAGATTTATTTTCTTATCCGCCCTTTCAACACCCGTTGAGGGTGCAGGTGCTAAGGCAGAGTGAAGGTTCTTGTTGTGAAATGCCCATAAAATTGGACTATTTGATTTTCTTTCCGAGGAATTTGAGTGAAGCATAAGGATGGGTCAGGAGAACCTTTTTGACTGGGCAATTAACTTGCATTTCTATTCAATGGGGTAAAATGAGTGCGTTTATTGCGTTGGGATAGTCATCTTAGGATATTTTATGTCTGATTGTCGCATAGTACCTGCGAGAAGAATCCAAACAGAATTTATTGAGAAAAATTCCCGCTTCATTGCCAATGCCGCGCCGGCTTTTTCCGTTGACCAGGCTCAGGAATTTATCCGCAACATCAATGATAAATTTCCTGATGCCAGTCACCATGTCCCGGTGTTCCTGATTGGTCATGGGGCATCCGTAATAGAACATTGTTCCGATGATGGCGAACCTTCTGGAACTGCCGGAAAACCCGCCCTGGCTGTGCTGCGGGGAAGCGGGCTGGGGGATATTGTTGTGGTGATCACCCGTTATTTTGGCGGCACAAAGCTGGGAACAGGTGGGCTTGTCCGGGCTTATGGTGATAGTATGCGCAAGGTGTTGGAAGAGTTGCCCCGTGCCAAGAAACTTGCTACGACCACACTGCTATTCGTCGTCCCATATCCGCTTTTTGAGCGGGCGCAGATCGTCATTGCGAATTTCGATGGCTTTTGTATTGAGAAAAATTTTGCGGCTGATGTGACCATGTCCGTCCGCTTGCCCAATGAACATATCGAGCGATTTAAGGATCGGATGACGGCTCTGACTCAGGGGAGTATTGAGTTCATCACCATCGAGACCCGCGATAATACCATCATCCCATTCAAGAACAAACGAATCTAATTTTCAGTTTAAAGCAGCAGGACTATAGATTTTCCTGGACCGTGTAGAGCCGATGATAGAGGCCGTTTTTGGCAATCAATGCATCATGCGTCCCTTGTTCGGTGATCTTTGTTCCCTCAAGCACCACAATTTGATCTGCATTGCGCACCGTTGAGAGCCGATGGGCGATAATGATTGTCGTGCGCCCTGCCA
>CAYUSC010000041.1:1811-21243 GCA_964447265.1 uncultured Candidatus Brevefilum sp. | reverse complement strand
TTCGGGCATAGACTTCCTCTCTTTTCCGCCCATAATTGTAACCTTTCCCCACCAGATTAGCGATTTTCCGTTTAAAACGGTCTAATGCAACTTATCGGGGTCTTTCTCGTATAATATATATACTGCAAGTTATCAAACGAAAGGCAATTCTAATGAAATCCAAGAAATTTTTCTTTATCAGCGCACTGCTTTTGCTCAGCTTGACCCTCATGGCCTGCTCGATCCCTGTTATCAAAGTCGTTAAAGGTTCCGGCAATCTGGTCACTGAAACCCGCGAAGTCGGCAGTTTCGATTCGATCCAATTGGATGGCTCCGGCAAACTGGTGATCACTCAGGGCGACACCAATGCCCTGCAAATTGAAGCCGAGGATAATATCCTCCCCGATCTGAAATCAACCATCGAAGGCAGCACCCTGGTTCTGGGCTTCGAGGAGAAATTCTGGACAAAGACCCTCCTTCCCACCGAAACGATCACCTATTCCCTCATTGTCACCGATCTGAACGCCATCACCTTCAACGGCGCCGGCGATCTGGACATGAACCTGCTCGACACCGACAACCTGAGCATCATCGTCAACGGTGCGGGACAGATTCAAATCGACAACCTGACAGCGGATTATCTTTCCATCCAAATCAACGGCACCGGGAATGTCAGCATCAGCGGTGAGGTGACCTCCCAGGATATTAATATCTCCGGCGCAGGCACCGTCCAGAACGGTGATCTTAAGACCTCACAAACCACCATCACAGCCAACGGGCTGGGCGTCGCTACGGTGTGGGTCACGGACAACCTCGAAGTGACCTTCAACGGCGGCGGCACATTGAATTATTACGGTGAACCTTCCGTCATTCAGAATATCAATGGCGCGGCTGATATCACCCATCTCGGCAACAAATAAACCATGTTCATCACCTGCCGGATAAATTCCGGCAGGATTAAATAAAAAAAAAGGAATCAAAATGAAGAATAAATCAGGTATTTTCACGGGGATCATCTTGATCTTATTGGGCGGGCTTTTCCTCGCCAGCGAACTCTATCCCGGCGTTTTCAGCTTCTGGAGCTGGCCCTTCATCCTGATTGGCTTGGGCATCATGTTCCTGCTTTGGGCATTGATCGCACAAACCGGTGGCCTGGCCATTCCGGGCGCCATCCTCTCGGGGCTGGGCGGTATTTTTTACTACCAGGAACTCACCAAGGATTGGGACTCATGGGCTTATATCTGGGCTTTGATCCCCGGATTTGTAGGCATTGGCATCTTGCTGAAGGGTTTGATCGATAAGGACTTCAAACAATCCATCAACAGCGGTTTGATCCTGCTTTTGATCAGCGCGGTTCTGTTCTTTGCCTTCGGCACCCAGTTTGGGCTGCAATCCTACATCACCATGTATTGGCCCGTCCTGCTGATCCTCATCGGCATCATGTCCCTGGTCCGTGCCCTGCTCAGGAAAAAAGCCTAACCCTCCTTTTTCCAACCCAAACGAATCAAAAAGAGGCGTTGCTGGCAACGCCTCTTTATTGTTAAGAGAAATAATCCGTCATGAAGGGAATTCGTCCCAGGCTGCCTTCACCCGCGCATAGGTCTCAGTCAGGGATTCAGGCAAGACCCGAGTCTCACCGACGGTGGACATAAAATTCGTGTCCCCACCCCAACGAGGGACGATATGCATGTGCAAATGGTCTGCGACACCCGCCCCGGCCATTTCGCCCAGATTCAAACCCACATTGAATCCCTCCGGCTTATAAACTATTTGCAGGACATCAACAGCCTTATTGGTCATCTCCATCATCTCAGCCCGGGCGTCCTTTGAAAGGGCATGCAGCCGGTCCACATGGGCATAGGGCACGCACATGACATGCCCGCTGGTGTAGGGAAAGCGGTTGAGGATCATAAAAACATGCTCACCGCGATGAAAAATGAGATTGTCCTCGCCATCCGGCTCGGTGGCCGCAAGGCAAAAGACACAACCGGGATAGTCGTGATGTTCTTGGATATATTTCATACGCCAGGGTGTCCAGATTCGATCCGTCATTGAGTCTTCCTTGTTTCGATATTCGATAATTGTATCAGATAATCATTTTGCCGGATTTATTGTTATACTTAAGCATTCGCGCTAACTCAAACGGCCTGTTATGGAACAATTTTCCCTTTTTCAACCCAAAAACGTTCTCAAAGTCAGTCAACTGACCACTTATTTACGTCAGTTACTGGAGGATGACCCCATCCTGCAGGATGTTTGGGTTGAAGGAGAAATTTCCAACTTCGCCCGACCTTCATCCGGGCATCTCTACTTCACGCTCAAGGATGGCGATGCCGCCATTCGCTGCGTAATGTGGCGTAACGCTGCCCAACGGATGACCTTCGCCCCCAGAGAAGGCCTCGCCGTCCAGGTTCATGGCAGCATGGGCGTGTATGAGACCAGCGGCCAGGTCCAGCTTTATGTGGATACCATGACGCCTGCCGGGGAAGGCGCTCTCTTTCAGGAATTCCTGAGGTTGAAGGCCAAATTGGAAGCCGAGGGCGTATTCGATGACGAATTTAAACGAGAACTGCCCTGGCTGCCTAAAGTGATCGGCATTGTGACCTCACCCACCGGCGCGGCCCTGCAGGACATGCTCAATACCATCCAAAGGCGTTATTCCGTCGCTGAAGTCGTCCTTTCACCCACCCCCGTCCAGGGCATCGACGCACCGGCGGGGATCGTTGCCGCCCTTGAGCGCCTCAACCGGGAAGTGAAGCCCGATGTGATCCTGATCGGGCGTGGCGGAGGTTCAATTGAAGACCTTTGGGCGTTCAATGATGAGCAAGTCGCCCGGGCGGTTGCCGCTTCGGAAGCGCCGATCATCTCCGGCGTGGGTCATGAAACCGACTTCACCCTGACCGATTTCGCCGCTGACCGCCGAGCGCCCACCCCCACCGCGGCAGCTGAGCTCGCCACGCCGGACAAAACGGAATTGCTCGGCGTCATTGTGGAACTGGAAAATCGCCAAAGATCCATGCTGCGTGAGTCCCTTGTCGTGATGGGTTGGGAGGTCACCCAATGGACCAATACGCTGGAGCGCCATTCCCCCCTGTTCCGGGTGGATAATTTCCGTCAGCGCCTGGATGAAGTACAATTGCGGCTGGAGCGATCGATCCAATCCAATGTCGACCATGCCAAGCTCACCCTGGCGCACCTGACGCAATCCCTGCACAGCCTGAGCCCAATGGCTGTGTTGAATCGAGGCTATGCCATCGTCACCCGGGAAAAAGACGGGCAAGTGGTCAAAGATTCCAGCCAGGTGGCTGTTGATGAAAACATCCACATCCGAGTTCGCCAGGGGAACCTGTCCGCCCGGATTTCCAAGATTGATCCAGGAGGTTCCTGATGCCAGATAAAAAACAACCCGAGATTCAGAAGATGGATTTTGAAACCGCCTTCACCGCCTTGCAGGATAATGTTGCCATGCTGGAAGGCGAAGAACTCCCCCTCGAAAAAGCCCTAGAAGTCTATGAACGCGGCCAGTTACTGGCCCGGCGCTGCGCGGAACTGCTCGAAACCGCCGAATTAAAACTCCGCCAGCTTTCTCAAGATGCCATCACTCAAGATCCCTCTGAAGGATGATCTATGCCCTTTATTGATATCATCAAAAATCCCGTCCTGATCAGCAGCCTGGTCGCATCCTTTCTGGCGCAGATCCTCAAACTCCCGATTGAATACCTTCGCACCAAAAAGTGGGATTGGTCGCTGATGCTCAGCACGGGGGGCATGCCCAGCTCGCATTCCGCTATGGTCACAGCCGCCGCAGCCGGCGTGGGCCATTATATGGGCTTCGATACCCCCGCCTTTGGCCTGGCCTTTGCCCTGGCCGCTGTGGTGATCTATGATGCCACGAACATCCGCCGGCAGGCCGGCTTCCATGCCCAACAGATCAACCGGATCATCAATGAATTCATTCAGGGAAAAGCCAAACCCATTGAGGAATATCAGGAGCTGAAAGAGGTCCTCGGCCATTCCCCCGCAGAAGCGTTTGGCGGCATCATTCTGGGCATCGTGATCAGCATTATTGCCTGGAAGATCTGGCCTTAATCCAATTTCGCCTGTTCCCAATAAGCCTTGAATAGTTTGACCCGATTGATATCCCCCTGCCGGATCAGGAAGGGACTGACGTCCTCTGCGAGCGCGTCAAAATCCAGAGGGGCGATACGTTGGAACAGCGCCTCTCGAAGCACTTTAGAATTAGATAGTCCCAATTTTTGATTTAGAAAAAAATAATTTGGCCGAGTTTGACCCAACAGAAAGGTGATATCAAAGAAATCCCTGCCTTTAGGTTGCTTTCGATCTATTGCTGCATAGATCTTCTGGGATAATAAAATTGGTAAAGGCGTTACCCGAATCTCTGAGAAAATATCGAATTTGTTTAAAATCATTGGGTCAGGCAAATAATCATAACCTTGGGCAAAGGTATCCACCTTGACCATAATTTTCTCCTCCCGTAATGGAGATATCCCATTTTCATATAGAATTTCCGGAAATTTGATGTGGCAGTGATAAGCTGCTTTTTCCAACTTCTTGATTTCAATAAGAAAGCCTTCCAGTAACAAATTTTTCTGAACGGCATTGACCAGATTTTCGAAGTCATCCCAGGTAAGGCCAAAGTTATCCAGATCAACATCTTCGGAAAAACGATTGTTCCCATGTATGATCCGAAGAGCCGTCCCACCCATGAAAGAAACTTTATCCGCCAACTTACTTTCAAAAATTCCTTGCAGGATATTATATTGAAGATACTCCCGAAAGATCCCCTTCTGGAATTGCTGTAATGGTGCGGGATATTGAGATTGGATTTGACTGAAATCAAGCATGTAAATACCTCATTAATTCGCAGACTCGATTATCCAAAGCCTTTTTATTGAAAATATTCTGATAAGTACGGAACCGTTCGTTAGAAACAATTGGAAGCAAGGCATCTTTGTCCCACCGCAAACCCTCAAAATCATCAAAAGAAGAGATATGGGTGTTCAGATAAAGGTAATCCAATACTGCCTTTTCCAAACTCGCCATGGCATACTTTCTATTCGGAGCCGGCTCAATTACTTCATACCCAAACATGAAGAGAGGCTTGACGCTGCGGTAATATAAAACACCCCAATCGCTATCAAACTGCTTACTCTTTCGGGAACTGATACTGGTCACGCTTAATACCGATTCTGGAATAACATGATGGTATGCCAAAGCCGATTCAAGGCTGATGTATGATGGCTTATATAATTTATTGGCAAGCATATATAGAAGCGATTCATCCATGGGCTGATCGGCCAGAAGGTAATATTCCCCCGCGAATGACTTGATATAACCTCTCTTCAACCAATCCATCAACTGGGGTTGGAAAAAGTTAGCATCAATCTTCCTTACATCGTTTAGGTTAAAGGCGATTATTGGGGCTATTCTTTGCCGGAACTCTGAAAATCTCAATTCTATTTCCTTAAGATAATAATATTATTATTCTTAGGAAATATATTAGCAATAATATACGAAATTGTCAAGCTCCGTGGATTCGCCGACCTGGAAATACTCTATTTCCTTTTTATCTTTCCCACTAACGCCCGGACCATCCCCATCAGCTCCGGCATCTTCAGTGCCCACATCAGGCCGCCATAAACCGCCATCCCCAGCGCGAACGCGCCAAACAGGATGACGACGTTCGAGTGCGCGGCCATCAACGCCTGCCAGCCCAGCACCACCGCGCCCATCAACGCTGTCCCCAGCACCGATACACCAACGCCCTTCCAGATATATCCGCCACCCAGCCCGTTCAGCCTTTTGCGCATTAAGAGGATCAGCGCCGCGCTTTCCAGAGCAGTGGCCAGCGAATTGGCCAACGCCAGGCCGCCATGCGGCATCCAACCCCAACGAACAAACAGGTTGGCAAAAGCCAGACTCAGACCGATATTCAACCCCATCGCCACCACGCCCACCGAGACCGGTGTGCGCGTGTCATGCATGGCATAGAACGCCCGGCTGAGAATCTCCACCAGCGCATGCCCCACCAGCCCGGCGCTATACCACAACAGTGCCCAGGTAACCAAATCGGTGGAATGCGCCGTGAACTCGCCTCGCTCGTATAAAACCCGGATCAGAGGGTAACGCAATAATATCAGGCCCACGGAAGCCGGGATCGCCAGCAGCAGAACGGCCCGCAGCGTGGAGGCCAATGAAGTCCGCATCTCATCCACTTCACCACGGGCCACCTGCGCCGAGAATGTCGGCAGCGAAGCGATCGCAGCCGATTGCGCCACCGCCATTTCGGGCATCAGCATCAAAGTGAAGGCCAGGGTGATTGCGCTGACGCTGCCCGCCGGTTGGCCCAGTGCAATGATCGTGTTCACGATGAAATTAAGCTGCACCACAGCCACACCCAGCAGCCGCGGACCCATCAGCTTGAACACTTCCATCACAACCTTGTCATGCAATCCCAGGAAGAAATGATAGGCCCGGTCCTTCAGCCTCAGCAGTTTAGGCACCTGGACCAGTAAGTGCAGCAGCGCCCCGCCAACCACACCGATCGCCAGCCTTTGAATGCCCCATTCATGCGGTAGGAGCCAGGTTCCCAGGATCATCCCCAGAGAATACATGGATGGCGCAATCGCCGGGATCAGGAACACCTGATGGGCGTTAAGAATCCCCATCACCAATCCGCTGATCCCAAAAATGACCACCGAAGGCAGCATTGTCCGCAGCAGCGAGATCGTCAACGCCTCCTGCCCCAGATTGGCATCCGGCACCAGCAGAAACAGGCCATAGCGCACGATTTGAGGCGCAAAAATCCAGGACAGAATGGAAATTACGATAAGTGCCAGGAAAACCAGATTAATCACGCCCGAAGCGAGCTTCCAGGCGCCTTTCCGGTCATCTCGGGTCAGAAATCCAGTAAAGGTCGGGATAAAAGCCGAACCCAGCGCACCGCCCGCCACCATATTGAAGAGCAATTCGGCAATCCGGTTGGCTGCATTGAATGAATCCATCTCGACCGAAGTGCCAAAAGCGTTGGTGACCACAATCCCCCTGATCACCCCCACCAGATTGCTGATGATGAACGCTGCCATCACAGTCCCGGCAGCGCGGGCGATCTGTTGATTGGCGGACGGCGCTGAATTTTCGGCTTGGGTCATTATTCCTCTTCAGTTTTCTGAGCGGCGTTGGTCCAGAGCCTGTTTTTCTCCTCATCTGAGAGATCAACCAGTTTTTCTCCGGCAGCCAGGGCTTCTGCTTCCATTGTATCAAATTGCTTGCGGAACCGGTTAACCGCTGCCCGCAGCGCATCTTCAGCGCCGATGCCCTTCTGATGGGCATAGCTGGTGATAGCAAACAGCAGCTCGCCAAGCTGTTCGGGCAATTGAGTTTCATCGGCATCCAGCGCCTTCAATCCCTGAGCGCGGATAGAGTCCTCACTTCCCAACTGCGCCAGGTAGTCAAATTTGACTCGCCCAACCCGTTCCACAATCTCCTCAGCTTGCAACAGAGCCGGCAAGGCCCGCGGCACACCATCCAGCAATCCCTTCTTGCCGGATTCGCCGTTTTCCTTGCGTTCATCCGCCTTGATGGCTTCCCAATTCTGGATCACACCGGAAACATCTTCCACATCCACTGAGGCAAAGACATGCGGGTGCCGCCGAATCAGCTTATTGCTGATCCCCTCGATCACCTGGTTAATATTGAAATCACCCTCTTCCGCACCGATCTGAGCATGCAAACCTATCTGCAGCAATAGATCGCCCAGTTCCTCCGCGAGGTCCTGCATATTGCCCTTATCCAGGGCATCCAGCGCTTCATAAGCCTCCTCAATCAGGAAAGGCCGCAATGTTATATGAGTTTGAGCCCGATCCCAGGGACAGCCATCCGGGGCGCGCAGCCGGGCAATGACTTCCATAAACGACTCAAAGGAAGCCGTGGGTGAAAGCGCAGGGATAAACAGTGAACTAAGTCCACCGAGATAGGCCGATTGGTCAATTCTCGCCAAAGGCAAGTCCTCAACCACCTGTTGATCCGTCCCGGCGGCATGAACCAGCCGGACGAGGTGTTCAGGTGGATAAGTAGCTAAAAGCGCTTCCTTCACCCGCCCGGCTATCTCCTTTGATGAAATCTGAGTAATCAGAGCCGGCTTGGCCGGGGAGAAATCGGGTGTATGTAGCCGGGACAAGGTTAATCCATCCGCCAGACTCAGGCTGCCAAACGGGTCCACGCCCAACGCGTTAAAAGTTGGCTCCAAAAAACTCAAACCGTCGATCACCCGGCAGGGAATATCGCGCTGCCTTGCACGGCGGAGGATCGCCTCGCAGGTGGCCTCCCCAACCAATGGATGACCCGGCACGGCATAGGTGACACCACCGGGCTGCAAGCCCAGGTTCAGGATTGTATCCACAACAATTGAGACGGCATTGTCCTGGTCTTCATCCCGGACCAAAATATCATCAAATCCGATCAATTCCAGCCCATTCGGCAAAGCTGCCACGACGGGATGTGTCATTGTCCGTATATAAAGCGTATCAATCGACAAAATCCAGTCCCAGGCTTCCCGGGTAAGGCTGCCAATATCCCCCGGGCCAAGGCCCATCAGCGTGATACCTGAATCAGGCAGGGGCGTTTCAGTTTCAGTCATTCGCAATCCCATTTCTCGATTAACAAATAGAGACGTTGCAATAACGTCTCTATTATTTTCCAACAATATTAGCCTGTGAACAAGAACATACCTAACATTTGCTCAGGCCACATTGGACCGAATAGACAGGAAGGCCAATTCGGATCCGCAGTGCAAGTCCCTGAAAGCATGCGCTTTCCAGGAAAGAAGCTCTAGCGTTTGGTGTAGGTAGGTGCCTTGCGGGCCCGTTTGAGGCCTGGTTTTTTCCGTTCCTTGATGCGGGGATCGCGTGTCAGGAAACCACCATGGCGCAGGGCTGGCCGGAGTTCTTCATCCATCTTGACCATAGCGCGAGCCAGGCCAAGTTTGACAGCGTCACGTTGACCGGTCACACCACCGCCTTCAACTTTCACGATCACGTTATAGTTCATCTGATTCTGATCGGTCAGGTCAAAAGCTTTGAGGATGGCGGGCGCATCACCCTGACGAGTGAAGAAACCTTCCAAAGTCTTACCATTAACGGTGAAATCGCCGGAGCCCGCCATCAAACGAACACGGGCAGAGCTTTCTTTACGACGACCAACACCTTCATAATACTGGTTATCCATAAATACAGGTACTCCTCTTACTCAACTAACGCTGGCTGTTGTGCCTGATGTGGATGTTCACTTCCGGCATAAACATGCAGGTTCTTATAAATCCGGTTCCCAAATTTATTCTTTGGGATCATACCCCAAACAGCTTTTTCAATCACCCGCTCGGGGAATTTGATCAACTGGTCACGCAGGGTGATTTCTTTGATCCCACCCGGATAACCGGAGTGGTGATAATACTTTTTGCTTTCCAGCCGTGTCGGGAAGACAGCGACTTTTTCAGCATTGATCACAACCACATTCGCGCCGGTTAAAGCGCCGGGGGTGTAATTGGGTTGATGCTTACCAAGCAGTAATTGGGCGATCTTTGTCGCCAGTCGACCCAGGTTCTGCCCTTCGGCGTCAACCAGCAGCCATTCTCGCTCAACTTGTCCCTTTGGTACAAATGTTTTATCCACAGTCTAACTCTCCATCTTTCAAAGATCCACTCACCGGCTCGCGCCTGTGAGATGAAATCCGTTATTTCATCAGGTATAACTTACTTCTTCCAATACAAGGCCCTGAGCAGGAGCCAGCCCGCTCAACGGCATCTCACCGGTTCTGAGGCTTTCGGCGATCAGTTCCACCGGTGCTTCACCTTGCCCAATCGTAACCAGCGCCAGGGTGGTTCGGCGAACCATGTGATACAGGAAGGCATTGGCGGTGATGTCGAATTGAAATTCGTCATCCGTCTTCCGCCAGGCTGCCGAGAAAACCTCCCGCACAGTTACGCCTGATTCGCTCGTTGGGCTGCCAAAAGCGGCAAAGTCATGTGAGCCAATCAAGTCCTGCGCGGCCAGGTTCATCCGTTCCAGATCAACCTCCGGCCAAACCCGCCAGGCGAAAATTTCGCTGATCGGGTCCCGCACCGGTTGGCAGATGACATGGTAACGATAGCGGCGCCAGGTGGCTCGATAGCGGGGGTGAAAATTTTCATCCGCCACCTCCACCGATTTCAGCGCCATATCCTGAGGCAGATAGTAGTTCAGCGCATTCACAAGGTCACTTTCGGAGTGATCCCAGCTCAGCCTGAAGCTGACAACCTGCCCCCTGGCATGAACGCCTGCGTCCGTTCGTCCGGCGGCGTGGATACTTTGCTCGCTCCAGCCTAACTGTCGCAGAGCCAGTTCCAGCTCGTCCTGAACCGTCCGGGCGTTTTTCTGCCGTTGGAAACCGGCAAAATCAGTGCCGTTGTATGAAAGAATACCTTTGTAAAGTACAGGGTCCATCCGGTTATCCGGGAGGACTACTCTTCGATCAGTTCGATCAACGCCATCTCAGCCCCATCACTGCGACGGGGGCCCAGCTTCAAAATGCGGGTGTAACCGCCGCTGCGATTGGCGTAACGCGGGGCAATATCATTGAATAATTTCTGAACAACATCGCGGCTGCCAGTGCCCAATTTGGCAACAGCCAAACGGCGGGCATTCATGATCTTGATCTCATCAACATCCTGGTTATTGCGAGCCAGGGTGATCAACTTCTCAGCATCTGCCTGAATGGATTTCGCCTTGGGCAGTGTTGTCGTGATTTTTTCATTTTCCAGAAGCTGCCGGATCATCGTGCGGCGCATCGCAGTGCGATGACCGGAATCGCGATTTAGCCGGTAACCTTTAATCTTATGTCGCATTGTATTAACTCTCCGTTATTTCTTCTTCCTCGTCCAGGAAGCCCTTTTCAGCCATCTTTTCCTTCAACTCGGTCAGACTCTTCTCACCAAAGTTGCGGATAGAAAGGATTGCTTCTTCGCCCTTATCCAGCAGCTCCAGAACATCACCCACGGTGGTAATCCCGGTGCGCTTGAGGGAATTGAAGACCCGGACAGTCAGGTCGAGGTTCTCAATCGGCATCTCAGCAGCTTCACTGTTGATCGTACCTGTCGGTTCAGCCTGTTCAATCGGGACCGAGAGCATCTCTTCGCTGATCCCAGCGATGAAACGCAGGTGATCGATCAGGATCTTGGATGAATCACTCATGGCCTGCTCGGGGGAAATGGTCCCATCGGTCCAGATCTCCAGAATCAGCCGGTCATAATCCGTACTCTGACCAACGCGCGCCAGGCCAACAGTCCAGTTAACCTTCTTGACAGGTGTAAAAATCGCATCCACCGGCAGTTCACCGATCGGAAGGCGATCACTGCGTTCGCTGGCGGGGGAATACCCACGGCCGCGTTCCACAGTCATGTCAATTTCAAGGCTGGCTTTCTTGTTATCCACGGTAAACAGGTACAGGTCAGGGTTCACAATTTCAACTTCGGGCGGACAAACGATGTCAGCCGCAGTCACGGTTCCCTCACCACTGACTTCCAGATGAATGTGCGCCACATCCACATCAAAGAGGATCATACGCAGCTGCTTCAGCTGGAGGATCACCTGGATCACATCTTCCCGGACGCCTTCAATATCGCTGAACTCGTGCAGCACATCCGTAATATGAATGGATGTGATTGCAGCGCCTTCCAACGAAGAAAGCAGGACACGGCGTAAGGCGTTACCAACTGTGGTGCCAAAGCCGCGTTCCAGCGGGCTGATTGCAAATTTTCCATAATTTCGAGCTTCTGCAACCCGTTCGACTTTCGGTTTTACCATACTCATTGTTCCAGTCACGTCATACCCCTTACCAGTGCATCCTTTTGCACTACCATTGAACAGAATTACCGTGAGTAGTACTCAACGATCAACTGCTCGTTCAGATTACCATCAATTTCAGCACGTTCGGGCAAACGTAAAACCCGGCCAGACAGGTTGTTCACATCCTGCTCAACCCAAGCGGGGGAAGTACGCATCTCTTCACTTTGCTTGAGGGCCTTGAAATATTCATTCTGCTTGGATTGCGTCCGTACGGTGATGGTATCGCCGGCCTTAAGTATGGTAGAGGCAATATCGTTGCGGCGACCATTCAACAAGAAATGACTATGATTCACCAATTGGCGAGCCTGGCTGCGGCTCTCAGCAAAACCCAGCCGGTAGACAACATTGTCCAGGCGGGATTCAAGGATCTGGAGCAGATTCAAACCTGTCAAGCCAGTTCGTTTTTGAGCATCACCAAAATAGCGACGGAATTGGCGTTCATAAACGCCGTAAATGCGCTTGGCCTTCTGCTTGGCACGAAGCTGCAAGGAGTAGTCAGATTGACGACTGCCGCCCCGCCCGCTGAAACGTCCGTGTTCTCCTGGGGGATAGGCACGTTTTTCCATCGCGCATTTAGGGGTGAAGCATCGCTCACCCTTTAAGAATAATTTCTCACCTTCACGCCGGCAGAGTTTACATGCCGGACCAGTATATCTTGCCATTTAATTCCTCTCTTATCCTACTTAGACGCGGCGTCGTTTGGGTGGCCGGCAGCCATTATGCGGAACTGGTGTAATATCCGAAATGGACTTAACCGTGATACCCATGCTTTGCACGGCGCGGATGGCCGACTCACGACCTGGGCCAGGGCCTTTGATGATAATATCGACTTCCTGGATCCCGAAGGATTGTGCCGTCTTCATCACTTGTTCAGCCGCCAAACGGGCAGCGAAGGGTGTGCTTTTCCGGGAGCCTTTGAAACCGGCGGAACCGGCGCTTCCCCAACAAACAGTGTTACCCTGTTGATCGGTAACGGTGACAATCGTGTTGTTGAATGAAGCGAAAACATGCACCTGCGCTGACGACATCTGGCGCTTGACTTTGCGCGAGCTGGTACCTCGTCGCGTTCGTTGTGCTTTAGTTGCCATTGTACCTCACTGACTCATATCCTCATCCAAACGAAATGCTGTCTTGCCGCGGGGCAGAAAGGAAGGAGAACCCCAGACGGAAATTTCGACAGGATGACTTTTTCCGATTATTTCTTACCGACACCCCGGCGGCGGCCGCGACCGGCAACCGTCTTCTTGGGACCCTTACGAGTCCGGGCGTTGGTTTTTGTGCGCTGCCCATGAACTGGCAGACCACGGCGATGACGCAGGCCGCGATAGGTGCCAATTTCAATCAAGCGTTTGATGTTCATTTGCACCTGGCGGCGCAAATCGCCTTCTACCGTATAACTGCCGGAGATGTATTCGCGCATTTTGGAAACATCAGCATCTGTCAGGTCTTTGACGCGAATATCCGGATCCACACCGGTGGCTGCAATAATTTCATTCGCCCGGGTTGGGCCAATTCCGTAAATATACCTCAGACCAATCTCTACACGTTTATCACGTGGGAGGTCAACGCCTTCAATACGTGCCATAGTATAAATCCTTATCCTTGTCGCTGTTTATGCTTTGGGTTTTCACAAATCACATATAAACGACCATGTCGTTTCACAATCTTGCATTTAGCGCAGCGCTTCTTGATCGATGCTGATACTTTCACTTTCAAACTCCTTAATCATTTTGCTACGAATTTCAGCAAAGTAATGATTATACTTGCTGAGCTATTTTTCGTCCAGTCTTTCTTTTCTATAACGCAGTCAGGACCAGCGGCCCGTCAGCGGTAATAGCGACCGTGTTTTCATAATGCGCCGTGAGCGATCCATCGGCCGAAGCCACCGTCCACTCATCATCCTTGACGATGGTATCCGGCGTACCTGCCAGTACCATCGGTTCCAGAGCAATGGTCATCCCTTCCCGCAGTTTCATCCCGCGCCCAGGTCGACCATAATTCGGAACCTGCGGACCTTCGTGCATCTTGCGCCCAACGCCATGACCGGTGTAGGTCTTGGTGATGTAGAAACCCTGTTCTTCAACATAGGTCTGCACGGCATAGCCGATATCACCAACGGTATTGCCGGGAAGCATATTGGAAATGGCAATCTCCAAAGCCTTCTCGGTGACATCCATCAGACGCCGGGTGGACTTACTCACATGACCCACGGCAATCGTTCGGGCCATATCGCCAACGAAACCTTCGTAGATGGTGCCGCAGTCAATACTGACGATGTCGCCTTCCTTAAGTACCCGCTTGCTGGGAATACCATGCACCAATTCATCATTGACGCTGGTACAAATACTCGTCGGGTAAGGATATGGGCCGGGATAGTTTTTGAAGGGTGAAGTCACGCCATACTTCTTTTGAACGGCTTCAAAAGCTTCATTCAATTCAGCAGTGGTCACACCGGGCTTTACCAAATCCATCGCAGCCGCCAGGGCTTCCGCATTGATCCGGCCTGCTTCACGCATGATCTTGACCTCGTAAGGGGTCTTGATGTTAATCGATCGTTCCCAGGAAATCACAGTTAAGCTTCTTTCACTGATTTCAAAATTGCATCGAAAACTTCATCGATAGGCTGGGTGCCGTCAATTTCCGCAAGCAGTCCTTTTTCTCGGTAATAGTTTATTAAAGGTGCAGTTTGATCGTTATAAACCTCGATACGATGGCGCACTGTATCCGGGCGATCATCATCGCGCTGATAAAGCTGCGACCCATCAATATCATCAATCCACTTAACAACCGGTGGATTGTATTTCTCGTGATAGACACGACCTGATGGGCTCATCCACCGTCCGCTCAGGCGTTCAACCAGGATGTCATCGGGAACCTTGATGTAAGGAACCACCTGAACATCGCTGTTTGTCTTTCCTAACAAGTTTTCGAGTGCTTCCGCCTGGGCAGGAGTCCTGGGGAAGCCATCTAAAACAGCGCCCTGCTCACAATCCGGTCGGGCAAATCGTTCTTCAACCATTGCGACCGTGACATCATCGGGCACAAGTTCGCCCTTGTTCATATATTGCTGCGCCAGTTGACCCAGCGGGGTCTCGTTCTTAAGGTTCTCTCGAAAGAGGTCCCCGGTGGAAACATGCACGAGGTGTAACGCCTCGGCAAGTTTTTTGGCCTGGGTGCCTTTACCGGCGCCCGGAGGGCCAAGCATCACAATATACATCGGTCCCATTACAGTTTGCCTCGATTGCCTTATCAGCTAATCAGGCGGTCATCATAACCGTGCATCTTCAGATCGGTTTCGATGATCTGGAAGGTGTCACGAACCACACCCACCACAATCAGCAAACCGGAGGAAGATACCAGGAAGATATTCGTTGACGACAGACCTTCCGGCAGGAAGAGGCCTAAAACATAGGGCAGGGCAGCGACCACACCCAGGAATAAAGCTCCCGGGAAAGTGATCCGACGTTGAACCTTGCTCAGATATCGCTGAGTGGCAGCACCACGGGCAACACCGGGGATTTGCGCGCCTTGTTTCTTGAGATTTTCACCGTAGTTCTGCTGGGTGAAAAGAACATCCGTATAGAAGAAGGTGAAGAGCACAACCATCAGGAAGAACAGGATCGGATAGATCACGCCTTCGCCGCTCAGTGTGTTCTGAGTCCAGGCCACAACCTTCTGCAGCCACACGGCTTCCGTGTTGTTGAAGAAACTGGCCAGAATGGTCGGGAAGGTCAGAATGGATTGCGCAAAGATGATCGGGATCATGCCGGCCATATTGACCATCAAAGGCACGCTGCTCTTGACGGGCATGGACATTCGGCTGCCCACCCGGCGGCCAGGGAACATCACCGGAACGTACCGGCGACCCTGCTGCACATGGACAACAGCGAAGATGGTCACAACCAGCAAGGCAACCACGATGAAGATCAGCCACCAATAGGTGCTATCGCTCAGGAGCGATAACATATGATCCGGGATCTTGGCAACAATACCGGAGAAAATGATCAGGGAAAGGCCCTGTCCCCGGATGCCATATTCAGAGATCAATTCACCCAACCAGACACCGAACAATGTCCCTGCCATCATGGAAAGGATTGTGGCCAGGGTCGGGATCAGTGTTTCTCCTGTAAATCCGAAGCTGTTCGTCATGACGGACTGCCCCAGCATGGCGGAGAAAATGTTGATCTGACCAATAGCTGATAAAGCAGCCATAGGAACGGTCAGAATGATCGTCCAGCGCTCCATCCAGGCCCGACCTTCACGGGGATCCTCCTGCATTTTTCGTTCGAGTGCAGGGATGATCGGGACAAGGAGCTGCAGGATAATCTGGGCTGTAATGTAAGGGTAAACACCCATTGCCAGGATGGAGAAGGTGGAAACTGAACCACCGGAGAGCATATCCAGCATATTGATCAAACCGCCGGCTGCCCCACTAGTTTGGGTCAGTTGTGCCACCAGGCTCGCATTAATCCCTGGAACGGGGACATTGGACGCCAGACGATAGATCACCAGCAAGAACAGGGTGACCAATAACTTCCGGCGAATATCTTGCGATTTCCAAAGGTAGCGCCATGCGGACCGTTTCATTTATCAGGCTCCTTTATCTGTACAAGGACAGTCATTAATCCTGGATAAGCTCAACACTTCCGCCGGCGCCTTCGATCTTTTCCTTGGCGCTCTTGGAAATCTTGTTGGCTTTCACCTTCAGAGCAACAGTAACATCACCCCGACCGAGGATTTTAACGGGAAGCCCCAGTTTCTTAACCAGGCCATTCTCAACCATCAGCTCAGGAGTGACTTCTGTACCTGCGGCGAAATCCGCTAAATCTTCCAGGTTGACTTCTTCATATTCCACACGATTGCGGACCGTGAATCCTTCACCACGCATGAAGGGCAGTTTCCGGAAGAACGGAAGGTTACCACCCTGATGGTAGGGAGCCACGCCACCGCTTGCACGCGATTTCTGGCCCTTCATACCGCGACCAGCGGTCTTACCCTGGCCCGCACCGGGACCACGGCCAACGCGCTTGCGGCCTTTGGTTGCGCCTTTGTTTGGCTTTAGATCATGTAATTCCATAATGACACCTTATGCTTCGTCCACAGAAACCAGATGGATAATCGAATTAACCATGCCGCGCACGGCTTCGTTATCAGTCCGGACAACTGTCTGATTGATCCTTCGCAGACCCAATGCTTTCAACGTAGCTTTCTGACGTTTTGTATAGCCAATGGGACTTTTGACTAATGTAACCTTTAATTGTGCTTGCTTTTTCTTAGCCATTGGTTTCGCGCTCCCAATACGGTTTCACCTGATCAAGGGGTTTTCCGCGATAGGCTGCCTGATCCTTGACCGATTTCAGTTGGTCAAGCGCATCAAAGGTGGCCCGCACAACATTCAGAATGTTGTTGCTGCCCAATGACTTGGTGAGAATATCGTGGACGCCGGCGGCTTCCAACACGGCACGCACACCACCACCAGCGATAACGCCGGTACCGGCAGCGGCCGGGCGAAGCAGAACCTTGGCGCCACTCTGTTTCCCCAATACTTCATGGGAAATCGTGGTGCCGTTCAGGTTCACCTTGTGCATATCCTTGCGAGCACGTTCACTGGCTTTCCGGATCGCTTCCGGAACAGCGTTGGCTTTACCAATACCCAGGCCAACTCGCCCGTTATTGTCGCCAATCACCATGGTCACTCGAAAGGAAAAGCGGCGACCACCCTTCACAACTTTTGCAACACGCGCAATGTCAATTACGCGCTCATCAAATTGGTTCTCGACTTGGTAGTCTGTCATAATCGCCTCTTTCCTAGAAATCCAGCCCGCCTTCACGGGCAGCATCGGCTAACGCCTTAACACGACCGATGTACTTGTAACCGCCACGGTCAAAGACCACACTGTCGATTCCAGCTTGCTTAGCCCGCTCGGCAATCGCCGCGCCTACCTTCTTCGCTTGCTCCAAATTGGACAGGCCTTTCATTGAGGCGACCAATTCGGTATCAATCGTTGAAGCTGAAGCCAAGGTATGTCCCTGGAAATCATCAATAATCTGAACGTAGATCTGATTCGAACTTCGAAATACGTTCATGCGCGGCCTTTCGGGCGAGCCAAAAATCTTCTTTCTCACTCGCAGATGTCGGCGTAAACGTGCCTGATTGCGTGATTTTTTAGCCATATTATTTCACCTTCACACTTATACTGTCTTGCCGGCCTTACCCGGTTTACGGCGTACATATTCACCCTGATAGTGAATACCTTTGCCCTTATAAGGCTCCGGCGGGCGCAGCTTGCGAATATTGGCTGCAACCTGCCCAACCACCTGTTTGTCATAGCCGGCGACTTTGATTTGGCGGACTTTCATGTCCACGTCAAAGCTAATCCCCTCGGGGGGTTCAACAACCACCGGATGTGAAAAGCCCACGTTGACAACCAAATTCTTGCCATCCAACTCAGCGCGGTAACCCACGCCTTCGATTTCAAGGATCCGTTCAAATCCTTTGCTAACGCCCGTCACCATGTTGTTAAGCAAAGCCCGGGTCGTTCCGTGCAGAGCACGATGGATGGGCTCATCGGATGGGCGATCGATGAAGATCACGCCATCTTCTTGCTTGATGATGATATCCGGTGAAAAGGTCCATTCCAATTCACCTTTGGGGCCTTTAACATGGACGTAGGAGCCATCAATCTTGACTTCAACACCCGCTGGCACATCAATCGGTAAACGTCCTACTCGAGACACGTCTCGTACCTCCTATTAGCGCCAGGCGCTACCAAACTTTACATAAAATCTCGCCACCGATGCCCATCTTGCGAGCGCGCTGGCCAGTCATAACACCCTTGGGGGTGGACACAATGGCCACACCAATACCCGAAAGCACCCAGGGGATGTCCGTCTTCTTTGTATACACCCGGCGACCGGGACGGCTGACCCGCTCCAGGCCCGTGATTAACGGGCGGCGGTTCCGCCGCTCACCGATATATTTCAACCGAATGCGCAAAATTTTCTGATATGACTTACTGCCTTCAACCACTTCGTAGCTCTCAACATAGCCCTCTTCGGTCAAAATCCGGGCAATTTCTGCCTTGATTGTTGAACTGGGCATGCTTGCAACCGTACCATTGCTGATAGCAACGTTGCGGATTCGAGTCAGCATATCGCCAATTGGATCTGAAACACTCATCGATAATACCTCCGCCGATCTACCACGACGACTTGGTTACGCCAGGAATTTTTCCTTGCAAGGCTAATTCCCGAAAACAAATACGGCACAAACCAAACTTGCGGATATAACCACGTGGGCGCCCACAGCGTCGGCAACGGTTCACGACCTGAGTGGGATATTTCCGCCGTTGTTCGCGATACTTCATACATTTACTAGCCATACTATCCTTTCCTGAACGGCATCTTGAATTTGCTCAGCAGCGCACGTGCCTGATCATCATTTACCGCTGTGGTCACGATAGTGATCTCCATACCCCGAATCGCATCGACCTGGTCGTAATTGATTTCAGGGAAGATCAACTGCTCATCCAAACCCAGTGTGTAGTTTCCCC
>CAYUSC010000041.1:0-1801 GCA_964447265.1 uncultured Candidatus Brevefilum sp. | reverse complement strand
GCCGTCAAAAGAATCAGCCGAGATACCGCGGAAGTCACGGACACGGGGCAGGGCCACATTGATCAAACGATCAAGAAATGCCCACATCTTGTCACCGCGCAAGGTGACTTTTGTGCCAATCTGACGACCTTCACGTAATTTGAAGTTCGCAATTGATTTCTTCGCCGTCGTGATGATAGGTTTCTGGCCGGTGATTGTGGTCAGGTCCTTGACCGCCTCGTCCAGTGCTTTGGGATTATCCAATGCATCGCCGACGCCGATATTCACCACAACTTTCTGGATCTTCGGAATCTGCATCACATTTTCGAGGGATAATTCCTTGAAAAGGGCAGGTGCGATCTCTTTTGTGTATTGCTCTCGTAGTCTATTCATACTTACTCCCAATCGCGCCTTATTTGTCGATCGCAGTCCCGCTGCGCTTTGCAACACGCACCGGCTTGCCATCTTTTCGCTTGATCGAGACCCGGCTGGGCTTGCTGTTCTTCGGATCCACAATCATCACGTTTGAAATACTGATCGGCGCTTCAAACTCAATCTTGCCTGCTGGGATGGTTTTCCCACGGGATTGGGTTTGGGCCTGGTGCTTTGTGCGAATATTGACGCCCTGCACCACAACGCGGTCCTCAGTAGGCAGCACACGGATCACTTCACCAACGGTGCCCTTATCACTGCCACTGATCACTACAACCCGATCACCTTTTTTAATTTTGGTTTTCATATCTTTACTCCTATCTCACCGACTACAGCACTTCTGGGGCCAGCGAAACGATCTTCATGAAACCTTTTTCACGAAGCTCACGGGCAACAGGACCAAAGATACGTGAACCACGGGGGTTGACGCCATCGTTATCCAAAATCACAGCCGCATTGTCATCAAAGCGGATGCAGGAGCCATCGGCCCGGCGCCATTCTTTGGCAGCCCGAACGATAACGGCCTTGACAATCTCACTCTTTTTGACGGTCGCCTGCGGGGTCGCGGATTTAACCGTACCCACAACGATGTCACCCACATAGCCATAGCGCTGCCGTGAACCACCATAGATGTGGATCACCAAAAGTTCGCGAGCGCCGGTGTTATCGGCAACTTTTAATCGTGTTTCTTGTTGGATCATGACTCAGACTCCCAATTCTTCCACTAAGTCATCTTCAGACCGTTCTTCAACACGCAGGATTTCTTCAACAACCCAGCGCTTTGTGCGGGAAATCGGTTGGCTTTCCACGATCTTGACTTTATCGCCGGGGTTCACACCGATCTCGTCATGCGCTTTGTAGCTCTTTGCAGAGCGGACAACCTTGCGGTACAGCGGGTGACGATAAACGCGAACCACTTCCACGACAGCGGTCTTATTCATCTTATTGCTGATGACAGTCCCTACCAAACGACGTCGATCATTCATGCTTCACTCTCCTCAGCCATTTGTTTTTCTTTCAAAATGGTCTCTAGCCGGGCGATCTCCCGACGGACAACGCGGACCTGGCTGGTATCCGTCAACTGACCGGTAATGGTTTGGAACCGCATGTTCATCAACGCATGCCGGGTTTCAGTGATGGCCGCTTCGATCTCGGCGACACTCATTTTACGAATTTCTGATGCCTTCATGGTTACGCCTCTCCTGGGACGTCACGTGAAACGATTTTCGTTCTCACGGACATCTTATATTTCGCGCGAAGGAGCGCCCGTTTTGCTGTTTCCGGATCCGTCCCGCCGACTTCGAACATGATGCGGCCGGGTTTGACCACGGCTACCCAGTATTCCACCGGGCCTTTACCTTTACCCATCCGGGTTTCGGCAGCGCGCTTG
>CAYUSC010000040.1:6986-21396 GCA_964447265.1 uncultured Candidatus Brevefilum sp. | reverse complement strand
CCGATCATCGCGCCAAGCATATCCGCCTCCTAAAGCGCCAATTTGTCTGTTTTTCCTTGGAAGGGCCTAGAATCTCCGCGCCAATCCCGTGAAAGTGAATCCCGCGGCTTCCCAGGGGGCTTTTTCCCAGGATTTGACGCCGTCAAAGACGAGTTTCGCGGGGGTCAGCCTGGCGATCTCCGCCGGGTCAAGCGCTTTGAACTGGTCATGGGCAACCGCCAGCACGATCAGGTCGGCATTTTGAAGGACTTCCGCCAGGGTGTTCACCTGGTGGATGCCGGGCAGCCCTGCTTCGGGTTTGAAAGGCTCATAGGCCAGCACTTTCGCGCCCCGGGCTTGCAGGTCATGGGCCAATTCAACGGCAGGACTTTCCCGCAGGTCATCCACGTTGGGTTTGAAAGCCAGTCCCAGAAAAGCGATAGTTTTACCTTGCAGGTTGCCGGCAGCCTGTTCGATCAGATCTGCAACGAATGCAGGCTGGGCATCGTTGATCTCGCGGGCCGTGCGCACCAGACGGGCGGTTTCCGGCGCGGCTTCGACCAGGAACCAGGGGTCCACGCTGATGCAGTGACCGCCCACGCCGATCCCGGGACGCAAAATCTCCACCCGGGGGTGCCGGTTGGCAATCCCGATCGCTTCCCAGATATCCACGCCAAATTTCTGGGCCAGGCGTGAAAATTCGTTAGCAATGGCGATGTTGATATCCCGCGAGGTGTTTTCCATCAACTTGACCATTTCGGCTGTGGTGGCGTCGGTCAGGATGATGTCGCCCTGCACGAAGGTTTGGTAAAGGTTCCGTCCGACCTCAGCCGAAGCGCGATCCACGCCGCCGATGACCCGGGCATTGCCTACCAATTCTTCAATGATCCGGCCGGGCAGCACCCGTTCCGGGGAATAAGCCAGCAGGAAGTCCTGACCAGCCTTCAAGCCACTTTTTTCGAGGATCGGTGCGACGATGTCCACCGTGGTCAGAGGGGGAGAAGTGGACTCAAGGATCACCAGGTTGCCGGTGCGCAGGTGGGGAACAATCGATTCGGCCGCTGATTCCACATAGCGCAAATCGGCTGATTTATCGTCAAAGAAGGGGGTCGGGACGGCAATGATAAAGGCGTCCGCCCGGGAGACCTCGACAGCGACCTGCAATTTTCCGCTTTCAATCGCCTGGTGGAAGAGCTTTTGCAAGCCGGGTTCAAAGATATGGATTTCACCGGCCTGCAGGTGTTTGATGATGTCGGAATTGACATCCATTCCCAGGACATTCAGGCCATGGTTGGCGAAAAGGCTTGCCGTCGGCAAGCCGATGTAGCCCATCCCAATGACGCAGAGCGAGTTGATTTTCATCATTTGCTTCCTTTAATTGAAAAGCTTTTTTGTTCCATCAGCCAGAATTTTACCGCATATTGTGTTCACAAACAGCGCAGGAGATAGAATCAGAAGCTAAAAGCGACTAATCGGAATCGCTGTTGACTGAAATAAGCGTATAAGGGATCCAATCCGAATTTGATAGGAGGAACGTAAACCTGCCCGTCTCCTCGCCGGCGGATATGGCCTCTTTTATTTCCTGGCTTGTGTATTGAGGATAAAGTACATAATCAATTTCACCTGAATTGATGTAATCCTCAAATTGACCAAGGTCATTGAAGGAAAAAGTGACTTGCCCATGAAGCCCTGGGATGAAATCCAGAGGATAAGCTGTCAACACTTTTAGATCTTCAGGCGAATTAGTGAAGTAGGCCAGTAATTGTTCATTCAATCCTGGGCTGAATAATTGTTTTTGACGTTCAATTTGTTTTTCGGATAAATAAGAAGCGCTGAAAGTGTGATTCAGGCCAAAAAGCAGTCCACCTATTAGCAAAATCATCGGGATGAAGAGTGGCACCTTGAAGAATTTAATTTTCTTCAATAGGCCAAGGAACCAATTGGAGAAACCCCAAAGGCCTAAGCCGATAATCGTTGTATAGATCGGGAATGTAATTGCCAGGTTGCGGGTGTCATAGCTGGCATAGGTGGACCATATCAGGGTGTAGGGGATGACGAAAAGAACCAAAATCCAGCGCCAGAAATTATCGATGAAAAGGGTGGCTGGGATCACAAGCAGGAAGAAGTAGAAATATTTTCCCAAGCCTCGCAAAGCTGAAATCGCAGTATCAATTAAAGTGTTTTCTTGATGAACCCGACTGGTGGATTGGATGGGGATGGCGATGTGGGAATGGGATTCGCCCAGGGCAAACTGAACAGCTTTGATTCCATACCATGGTACGGCAATAACCAGGATAATGGCTATGATGATCGAAATCTTCTTCCAGTGGGTTACAAAGGCCTGTTTGATTTTTAAGCCGAAGACAAAATAGAACCCAAGGAGAAAATCCAGCCCCAGGATATAGATCCCTGCTTGTTTGGTGATGGCTGCCCCTGAAGAGAATAGGGTGGAAAGGATCCACCATCTGAATTTCTTATCCTCGTCTGTTTCTTTATAGACAACCCACAGGAAGATAATTGCCATAAACCCAAAGAAGGTCAGCGGGATATCCATGTAACCTGAGGCCAGATATTCGTTTAGGAATTTCTTAAAGACCAACCGGAGTGTAATGATCGAGATGAAGAAACCGGGATTATTGGTTTGAATGCCCAGGCTCAACAGAACAAACATGATCAGCAATGGGAAGAGCGGCATGATGGCCTTGGCGAAAAATTGGATTCCATTGTTCCCTATCAGTGCGTAGATCATAGCCCAATTAGTTGGGATTAGTTGGGGATAATCCTCAGTGTTGAGTGGGAATATGTTGGAGGCCCAAACGGCAGCCCATTTATTCCAGGAGAGGACAGCATCCCACTTGGTGAAGATCTGCCCGATATTGTAGCGGAAAACGCGGAAGGTGAGTTCGATTGCAACCAGGGCGGCAACGAATAGTAGAATTGCGAAAATATTGAGGATTGCCTTAGATTTTTCCTCTTCATCCTCAGTGTTGATCTTCGGAAAGATTTTGTGAATGGGGGAGATGAGGCCATCCCAAACGCTTGCCAGGAAGTCGCCGATATTAATTGATAGGATTTCTTTGCGATAAAAGTAAATTAGGGCGATGATCTCTAATCCCACGGCGACAAGCGCTGTGATTTGGGTGAATATCCCGAGGATCGTCGTTATGAAGACAAACAAGTAGTTGGCGATCAGGCTGATACCTACTATGGTTGAGAATCTGATCCAAAAGCCTTTGGGTAAATTAAAGAATTTTCGGAAGATCAATCCGGGAAATAAAAGAACCTGGAAAATGCCTACAATCCCTAAAATGAACATTTATAAGCTCCAAATATAAGTGATTCGCTAATGACACGAACCCCCAGGATAGAACTTCATCATTTTTATGATTATAGCAGGGGATAATTTGATTTTGGCTAATTTGCTGCGGATCTTACGGCTAACAGGCACAACTCATCGTTCGCCGCGGGCTTCGGCCTGGAGCTGTTCATAGAAGCCCACCAGATAGGCGTGGCGCGCTTCAGCCAGCGCCTTGCCGCTGACGGTGAACATCCGGCTTTTTACCTTGCGTAATTTGAACAGGAATTCATGATAGGAAGAATGCGGTTCGCCGGGTTCGGTTTGCCCGGTGTTCAGGAAGCGTTCCGAGGGTTCCGCATAGGAGGGCTGCCCATCCAGGGCAGCATAAGCGATGGTCCGCGCCGCGCCAATGGCGCCCAGCACGTCCAGCTTGTCAGCATCAAAAATGACCTGGGCTTCAATCGTCTCAGGCGAATCCTCTTTACCCCGAAAACGGTGCGCCCGGATGCAGTGCTGAACCGCTTTGATCTTTTCCTCCGGCCAGCCTTTCTCAGCGAGCACTTCACTCCCGAAGACCGCCGAGGTGATGTGATGTTCCGCGCGTTCCTGGCCTTCACCGCCAGGGGCGCTGCCTTTTGAGTCATGCAGCAGGGCAGCCGCCCGGACGATCTCCAGATCGGCGCCTTCGGCCTGGGCCAGCCTTTCAGCCACACGGTAAACCCGCAGAACATGGTCAAAGTCGTGGACGGGGTCGGCATCCTGATACCAGGTGCGGGCTTCTTCAATGGTGATGGGTTGCATGGGCAAGCCTTTTTTCTAGTAGAGGAACGAAATATCCAGAAATCCGAACAGCGCCCCGGCGATGACGGCGATGGCAAAGAGGATCAGTAAAACCCGGAGGATCTTAAAGGCCACTTTGATCACCCCGCGCAGGGCGAAAAGGGCAATAAAAAGGACAAACCCGGCCGCAGCCAGGATAAGGATGTTGTGGAGGGAAAAGAATTCAGCCATAGTGTTCAGCCCCGGTTAAAGCGCAGCTCAGGAAATCGGGTAAAACCTGCCCTGTTTGACCACGTAGGATACCAGATTGGCGCCGAAACGGTAGCCCAGATGGCGGTAATCGCTGACGTTCAGGATCAGTAAATCGGCCTGTTTATTCGGTTCCAGCGAGCCGATCTTATCCGATCTTTGCAGCGCGGCGGCGGCATTGATCGTTGACGCGGCGATGGCCTGGGCGGGGGTCAGCCCCATTTTGCGGCAAGCCAGCGCCAGAATGAATTGCATCGATTCGCCCCAGGCGGTGCCGGGGTTGGTATCCGTCGCCAGAGCCAGCAGCCCATTGGCGGCGATGATTTTCTTCGCCGGGGTGTAATCCGCTTCATTCAGACCGAAAGGCGTGGCCGGTAAGGCTACTGCGACCGTGTCTGAAGCGGCCAGCGCTTCAATATCCGCATCCGAGGTGCGGACCAGGTGATCGGCGGAAGCCGCGCCCAGTTTGGCAGCCAGCGAGGCCCCGCCAAGGTTCTTGAATTCATCGGCGTGGATTTTCAGCGGGTATCCTAGCCCTTTTGCCGTTTCCAGGATGCGCCGGCTCTGGGCCAGATCGAAAGCCCCATCCTCACAAAAGACATCCACGAAGGGCAGCGGTTTGCCTTTGTTATGGGTCTGCCACCATTTCTTCACTTCTGGCAGCATTACATCGCAAAGCAGGGTCACATATTCATCCGGGCGGTCAGCGTATTCCGGTGGAATGGCGTGTGCGCCCAGAAAGGTCGGGATCAGTGAGACCGGTCCCCGGGCGTTCAGGCTGAGGATCACTTCCAGCTGTTTAAGTTCGCTGGCGAGGTCCAGGCCGTAACCGGTTTTGACTTCGGCGGTTGTGGTGCCGTGGCGGAAGGCCTGCCAAAGGCGTGCCCCGGTCTGCTCGGCCAGCTCTTCGGCTGAGGCTGATCGGGTGGCGTTGACGGTGGAGACGATCCCGCCGCCCGCAGCCATGATCTCCATGTAGGTCTTGCCCTGCAGGCGCATCTCGAATTCGCCTGCCCGGTCCCCGGCCCAAACCATGTGGGTGTGCGGGTCCACAAACCCGGGCATGACAACCTTTCCACCCGCGTCAAAGGTGTCCGCCTCAGGATAACGCTCCAAAAGGGCGGCGCTCCGGCTGGTGGCAAGGATCCGTCCGTCGTCAATCACAATCGCGCCGTCTTTGATCAGGCTCAATTCGCCCAACCGCAGACCGCGCTGCGGTCCGCCGGCCAGGGTCAGGAGTTGTGAAGCGTTATGGATGAGAGTCAGATTTGATGGGTCCATTGTTCTTCCATTATACCAACGGCCAGGGATAGGCACGCCGGTCTTCGGGCGGGATTGGATAGATTCCGGTTTCAAGCAGCCATTGACCCCGCTCGCGCAGGGCGTGGATTTCGGTGGGGAGGAGATAGGGCGCCAGGGCGACGGCGAGGGTTTCGTCCGGTTCCAATGCAGGGAGCAGCCTCGCCAGATCGGCCAGCAGGTTTACGGGGATGGATTCACCCGCGTGATCCCAGATCACCGTGCGGAGTTTATCCTCCTTGTGGAAGCAGACGCCGTGGTCAATCAGCCACAATTTCTGATTCGGGTCAACCAACAGGTGCCCTGATTTTCGGTCGGCGTTGTTGACCAGATGGTCATAGAGCATGACTTCGGGTAGGCGGGTTTTATCGGCTTCTTTGAAATTAAAGAAGTGGTATTCGGGGTTGTGTTCGATGAACTGCTGGAGAGAACCTGGCCCCATCAGGACTTCGTCCGTCCGGAAGATTGTGGGCGGGACCAGGTCCCAGCCGAGGGCTTCGCTGACCAGGTATGCCGCAACCTCTCTTTTCGCGAGGGTCTGTTGGGGAAAATCCCAGAGGGGGCGTTCACCCCGAACCGGTTTATAGACGGCCTTGATCTCCCTGCCTTCCATTTGAGCCGTTACCAATAAGGTGGTATTGGAGCCATAGACAAATTGACCCTCCAGGGTCAGATTGCCTTCCTGCAGTATTTTCAGGGTCCGTTCTTGATTGGCGTCCATAGGTTTGGTCAGGGGGTGGTTTTATGCCCGTTGTTCTTGGGGGAGAATTCGCCCGGCGGCAGGATTGGCTCTCCGGTGGAAGGCCAGACGGGCCTGCCTCGGCTGGAGAGTTCAATTCCCCAGCGGCCCATCGCCCAAAGCTGGGAACGGGTGCACCAAAAGCGGACGACGCTGGAATCCGTTTGCTGTCCTTCAGAATCGTCAATTTCGATCTCTTTGGCAATCAGAACCATCAGGTCCTTCTCGGTATCATAACCAAGGCTCAGTTCGCCCACCCTGAAAAGTGGGTCCAGCGGCGGCTCCAGGGTCATTTCCTCTTCCTTATAGTTGGGTGAGGCATCCATCAGCTCGGGATTTTTCTCCCGGATCTCCGACATCAGGTTTTCAATCGCAAGTGAGAGGGTTTGCACCTGAAATTTTTCAACCAAAAGAGTGATGACCTGGTCAGGTCCTTTGCCCTGCAGGTAAAAAATTCGCTCCCCGGGTTTGCCGATGGCATCAACCGTGAGCAAGGTGACTGGATTGAGGTCAATATCGATATGAGCCATAAGAGTTCCGTTCAAAATGAATAATCTGGTAAAGATTCTACCAGATTGGGGGTCGGATGGCTAATTTGGTGTTGAAACGGAAGGGAGCTCCGGATTATTCCAGATACATAATGTCAATGTTATTGGGACCCATCATCCCTTCCAGCAGGCGGATCAGCGGTTCGGTCAGCCCGGTGGTGACATTGGGGAATTCAATCTCGAATAATCGGTCCTTCTCGCGAATATGGAAGATGAAGGTGTCTTGCCCAGGGCGAGAGATCAGAATATCATGCAATCGCCGAATCCGGTTAACATCCTGGCTTTTTTCACCACAGGAAAGGATGGTGATGGTGATGCAGCGCGGCTGCTGGTTCGGCTTGGGCAGGGATTCCGGGTTTTGCAGCGGCGGGCGAACCATGTAATAAGGGGCAGGACGTTCCTGCACCATGACATCGGTTTCCACTTGAACATCGGCGTGGGCAGCCATGGACGGGCCTGAGGACACGACATAGGCTGTCGGTGGGGTGCTGGAGCGGGTTGAGGCTGCCGGCAGGTCATCAAAATCGGGGTCCGGCCCGAAATCCGGCAGAGGAATGGGCGGATTAGATCTTTCCTGGAAAGTCGGCGTTGGTTGCGGAACGCCTGCAGGCGGGTTATCATCGGTTGGCTCGTCCAGCCCGTCATTGTTGAGCTCGGGCTGTTCGCCGGTGGATTGTTCCACTTCGATCACCTCGGCGATTTCTTCTTCTTTATCTTCTATTTCAGCCGTTTCAATCTCTTCCATAATGGATTCGATTTCATCCGCGGCTTCTTCCGGCTGATCGAGTTCGTCAAAGGGGATATCCGGCAGGTATTCATCGAGGAAGTCTTCCGAAAGATCGGTTGGGGCGGCTTCAGATTGGTTGGTTGCAGATTGCTGGCTGACCGACATGGCATCCAGTTCTTCCAGTCGGACCGGGACCAATTTGTCCACCAATATTTTGGGGTCACCCTGGGCGCTGTCCACCCGGCCTTCCGCAATCACCACGCTGTCCATTTCGATCAGGCCGATATACATTTCCCAGGCTTTGGGGAAGATGACCAGATCGATCTTGCCATAGACATCTTCGAGGGTGACGAAGCCCATGCTTTTGCCGTTCTTGGTGGTATGCTGGCGGAATCGGTCCACCATGCCCGCCACCCGAACCTTATCCTTATCGCTCACTTCGGCGAGTTGATGGGAGAATTGGGTCACTTTCTTTGAGAGGTAATCCTGATAGGGGCGCAAGGGGTGGTTGGAGACATACAATCCGAGCAATTCCCGTTCCCAATCGAGTTCCTCGCGTTGATTGGTATAGGTTGCCTCCGGCAGGATGATCTCATCGCTCATGGCGTCTGACGCATCAAAGAAGGATAATTGGCCGGACTCTTTCGCCCGAAAGGCGCTGGTACTGACGGCCATGATGCGTTCCAGTTCGTTGAGCAGCACATGCCGGGAACCGAAGCGATCCAACCCGCCGACCTTGATCAGGCATTCCATCGGCCGCCGACCCACCTGGCGAAGATCAACCCGTTTGGCAAAGTCCGTCAGATCGGTGAAGGGGCCTTCCCGGCGGGCTTCGATGATCAGGTCCACGGGGTTTTGCCCTACATTCTTGATCGCGCCCAGACCAAAACGGATGGCTGAGGGGCGGTCGGTGTAATCTTCAATGGCAAAGTCATAACCGCTGGTGTTGACATCCGGCGGCAGGACCTCAATCCCCATTGCCCGGCAGTCCGCCACATAGGTGGCGACCTTGTCGGAATCGTTCTTCCAGGCTGAGAGCAGGGCGGTCATGTATTCGACCGGATAGTGATATTTGAGATGGCCGGTTTGCACGGCGATCACGCCGTAATCGGCGGCGTGGCTTTTATTGAAACCGTAGCGGGCGAATTCTTCCCAATCGGTGAAGATCTGTTCCGCATTTTCCTTGCTCATCCCGGTGTGTTTTTGCGCCCCGGCGATGAATTTTTTGCGGTGTTTGTCGATCTGATCTTTTTTCTTCTTGGCAATGGCTTTACGGAGGCTGTCCGCGTCGCTGGCTTCATAACCGGCGAGCTGCATGGCCGCCTGCATGATCTGTTCCTGATAGATCGGGATGCCGAAGGTGTCTTTGAAGATCGGCTCCATGGCAGGGTGGCGATAGGTTGGCCTTTCCTTGCCGTGCAGGCGGTTGATGTAATCCGGAATGAATTGCATTGGGCCGGGGCGATAGAGGGCGATCATCGCGATCACATGCGCCAACTCGCGGGGCTGCATTTCGGTGATATAGCGGGTCATCCCCGTGCCTTCCAGTTGGAACAGGCCGGTGGTATGTCCCTGACTGATAAAGTCATAGATTTCAGGTTCGTCCGTCGGAATGGAGCCAAGGTCCAGGCTCACGCCGTGGCGGGCTTTGATCAGATCGCAAGCCCGGGACATGATCGTCAGGGTGGTCAGGCCGAGGAAGTCCACTTTTAGCAAGCCGAGGTGATCCACGATGGCCATCTCGTACTGCGTGACGGTGTTGACCGGGTTGTCATCGGACTGGCTGGTGGGGCGGTGCAGTGGGACATATTCGACGATTGGTTTGTCGGTGATGATCACGCCCGCGGCGTGGGTGCCCGCGTTGCGGACTGTCCCTTCCATTTTGCTGGCGGTGTCAATCAGTTCCTTATAGAAGTTGGCAGAGTTATAAAGCTGCTGCATCTCTTCCGAGGTTTCCAGCGTTTCCTGAATAGTGACCGGTTTGCCCGGAATGGCGGGGATCAGCTTGGCGACTTTATCCACCTCGGAGATGGGGATATCCATCACCCGGCCCACGTCGCGGATTGAGCCGCGAGCGCCCATGGTGCCAAAGGTGATGATCTGAGCAACCTTGTCCTCGCCGTATTTCACGGCGCAATATTGCATCATTTCCGCCCGGCGGTCATCCTGGAAATCCAGGTCGATATCGGGCATGTTGACCCGGCCTTTTTGCAGGAAACGCTCGAACATCAGGTCATGTTCGAGGGGGTCGATCATGTTGATATCCATCGCGTAGGCCACCAGTGAACCGGCGGCGGAACCGCGAGCGTTATACCAGATGCCTTTTTCTTTGGCGTGGACGCAAAGGTCCCAGACGATCAGGAAATAGGCATCAAAGCCCATTTCATGGATCACATCCAGCTCGTAGTTCAGCCGGTCCTGGATTTTGGGATCGCTGGCGTGGTCGCCATAAATTCGCCGCAAACCCTCATCGCAGATATGCCGCAGGTAGGATTGGGTGGTGAAGCCCTCCGGCACGCTGAAGAGCGGCAGATGGTAACCGGTCGGGTTGAGGTCCACTTCGCAGCGCTCCGCAATGCGGACGGTGTTCTCGAGTGCGCCGGGGATATGCCCAAAGAGGGCTTGCATTTCTTCGATGGAGCGCAGGTAATAGGAATCGTCATCCATCCGCATCCGCTTGGGATCTGAAAGCAGGCTGCCGGTTTGAATCGCCAGCAGGATGTCCTGCAAGCGGGCGTCTTCCTGATTGACGTAATGGACGTCATTGGCAGCGATGAACGGCAGCTTGTAGCGGTTGCCCAAATCAACCAGGCGTTGATTGGTCTGGGCCAGACCGGGGATTTTGTGAGATTGGAGTTCGATGAAGAAGCGATTGGGGCCAAAAATGTCTAGGTACCATTTGAGCTTCTTTTCCGCTTCCTGTAAGTCGTCATTATGGAGTGCGCGGGGGATTTCGCCGGAAAGACAACCGGAGGTGACGATCAGACCTTCGTTGTGTTTGGCGAGATAGTCATGGTCGATGCGGGGGCGATAGTAGAAGCCATCCAATTGGGAGGCGGAAGCGATCTTGAGCAGGTTTTGATAACCCGTCATGTTTTCAGCCAGCAGCAGGAGGTGGGCGGCCCGTTTATCACGATGGGCGTCGCGGTCCGTCATCTTGCGAGGGGAGAGATATGTCTCAAGCCCGATAATCGGTTTGATCCCGGCAGCCACCGCGGCATCAAAAAACTCCACCGTGCCAAACATTGTGCCATGATCTGTCAGCGCCACAGCCGGCATCCCGAGTTCTTTGGCGCGGTTCACCAGGGGTTTGATCTGACTGAACCCATCCAGAATCGAGTATGTGGAGTGGACGTGAAGGTGGACAAAGGACATGCGGATGATTTCTGTTCCCACTACTATGGATAAAAAAGGCGTCCTAGGGAAATTTATAGGACGCGCTGTTAGTAAGTATTATAGCATGGCGGATTCTTCAAAGTACAGAAAATCGCCTTAAAAAGGCTACGTTTTTAAGATTAAAAATTTTGCATTATGCTGGTGGAGATTGCGAATTTTTACTGATAAAGATTCTTCATTCCCCTTCGCGAATAATAGCTGAGGCTTTTACCCAGGGAGTTGCGACGTTCTCCAATTGCCACCCGGTCCCGGGCTTCATCCAGAGGGGTGGAGGTAAACCTGACGGCGCGATAAAGATCGAGGGCGGCGATCAGACCTGCAATGGAGAGGATGATCAGTAAAATCTCAATTCCGAAACTGGCAAAGAAACCGGTGGGGGAAAAAATGGGCAGGAGGGCGTACAGGTAGACTGGGTAAGGGAGTACCAAAAGCAGGTGTTGGAGCATCTCATTCCGCAGGTAGCGCCGGGCGCATGAATCGCAGATGAAGTGGGTTTCCGACCCGAGGATCGGATTGGCTTCTGCCGAGAACTGCTTTTTGGCAGCCCGCTCCCGAGCGTTGCCGATCGGTTCGGTGAAGTGAAATTGACCCTCACCCCCGGGCAGTGCTTTGCCGCAGTGCAGACAGGTTTCACCTTCCGCTGCCGGTGAACCGGCGGCATCGCGCAGCCTGGCGGCGGTCAGCGCGGCAAGGATGAAGGCAGCGAGGGGGATTGAAGCTGCCAGTAGGAATCTGAGGATGGTGAGAAGGAGTTCCATTAAATTTGCCCTTCGATTGGATAGTGCGATTCTACCTTAATCTCACCGGGGCAATGGATGAACCTGAGGGTTAAAAAAACAGCCCCGGAGGAGGGGCTGTTTGGGGTTAAAAGGGATTACTGGCGATTGGTCGCCACGAAGATGTAGGGGCTGCGCTTGGTCTCGGAGAAGATATAGGATTTGACCGTGCCCAGGATTTCCTTTTCCAGGCTGCCGTTACCGTTTGATTTCTTGACCGTGGCTTTCAGCCGGGACTTCAATCCTTTATGGATCGATGCGAACTCATCTTCCAGCATGAAGCCGCGGGTCGTGATCTCCGGTTCGCCTTTGAGCTGGCCGCTCCGGCTATCCACATCCACCCGGACCATCAGCACGCCATCGCGCCCGAGGGTGTCGCGCTCCCGGACGATGTCCTGATCGACATCACCGACGCCGCTGCCATCCACAAAGATGTAGCCGCCGGGCAGACGTTGGCCCAGTCGCATTTCACCATCGACGAATTCGATCACCTGACCGTTTTCGACCACGGCAATGTTTTCGCTTGGGACGCCGACCTGTTCGGCGAGTTTGGCAGCTTGTTTCAGCATCCGCAATTCGCCGTGGATCGGGACCACGTATTTTGGTTGCACCAGGTTCAGGAGCAGCTTGATCTCCTCTTCGCTGGCATGTCCGGAGACATGCACCGGCGCGATGGATTCGTAGATCACGTTGGCGCCGCGGCGAAAGAGGTTGTTGATCGTCCGATAGACCGATTCTTCGTTGCCGGGAATCGGATGCGAGGAAAGCACAATCGTGTCACCTTCGCGGATGTCGAACTTATTGCTGGTGCCATTCGCCAACCGCCCGAGGATCGAACGAGGTTCGCCCTGTGAGCCGGTGACCATCAGGACGACCTGATTGTCGGGCATCGAGAGGGACTTCTCCAGGGAGACCACGAGCCGGTCGGGGATATCCAGATAGCCCAGGTCGCTGGCGATTTTGAAGTTATCGACCATGCTGCGCCCGGTGAAGGCGATCTTGCGGCCGTGGCGTTTGGCGGCATCGGCCACCTGCTGCATCCGGGAGATCAGCGAGGCAAAAGTGGCCACCAAAACGCGGCCTTCCGCTTCCGCCATGACCTTATCCAGCGCGGCGTCGATCACCCGTTCGGATTTGGTCCAGCCCGGTTGGGTGGAATTGGTCGAATCGGAAAGCAGGGCCAAAACGCCGCGATTGGCAAAATCCGCCAGCTTGGCGTAGTCGGTGGGCCAGTTATCCACCGGGGTGTGGTCCAGTTTGTAATCGGAGGTGTGCACGACCAGCCCGGCAGGGGTTTCAATTCCCAACCCGACGGAATCAGGAATGGAATGGCAGACATGGAAGAATTCGATGCCGAACGCACCGATTTGGATCCTGTCGCCCGCCTTGACCCGGTGAAGCTCTGCCTGACCTTCCTGTCCGTTGCGTTTGAGCTTGCCTTCCACCAGACCCAAGGTGAGCGGTGTGCCATAGATCGGCGCCCGGACCTCATCTAAAAGGTGCTGAATCGCGCCGGTGTGGTCTTCGTGACCGTGGGTGATGATGATCCCGCGAATGCGGTCTTTTTTGGATTTGATGATGTCTGTGAAATCCGGGATGATGTAATCAATCCCGATCATGTCATTCTCGGGGAACATCAAGCCCGCGTCTACGATGATGACATCCTTGCCATACTCGTAAAGGGTCATGTTCTTCCCAACTTCACCCAAGCCCCCGATCGGGATAATTCTCAATATTTTACTGTTACTCATTTCTTGTTTACTTTCTTTCTTGTACTCCTATGTACAACTAAATAATTTCATTCTTCAAAATTTATAAATGGGATATCCCATTTGAGGTCAATTTTATGCTTTTGGCGATATTAAAAGCGCCCTGCGGCATCAGGCCAGTCAGGGCGAAGTACTGCTGTTTTCTAATTCAGTCAATAATGCCAAAAAACTTTCAACGGCCCCCGTGGGGCAATAAACCTGTCGCATTTTCAGTTTTAGATTGTAACATATTCGAAAAGGTAAGTCAATTTATAAGAAAAGTTCTAACAAATTATTGATAATCCGTTAAGGAAGCCATTTCAGGGATTTTCGTGAAAAGAGGTTGAACAATTGCGGGGGATTGTGCTATAATAATGGCCTCAAATGGCCCTCTAGCTCAATTGGTAGAGCAGTTGACTCTTAATCAATTGGTTCGGAGTTCGAGTCTCCGGAGGGTCATTTTTCATTTAACCAGGTTGGTTCGGAGTCCCCGGAAGGGGAGGACTTTCGAGTCTCCGGAGGGTCATTTATCATTTAAGTGAATAGTGAGTGGGGGAAAGGGAATGGGTATTAGCAATTAGGCAATTAGGTGATTAGGTGATTAGGTGATTAGGATAAAGAGTGGCTCGGAGCCCCCGGAAAGGGAGGACCTTCGAGTCTCCGGAGGGTCATTTTTCATTTAAGTGAATAGTGAGTGGGGGATAGGGAATGGGATTAGGTATTAGGTAATTAGGTAATTAGGTGATTAGGTGAATAGGATAAAGAGTGGTTCGGAGTCCTCGAAAGGGGAGGATAAAAAATATAGCCTCATAGCCGAATTATGGATACCGAATACCTGATACCTAATAACTGATACCTAATAACTGATACC
>CAYUSC010000040.1:1823-6886 GCA_964447265.1 uncultured Candidatus Brevefilum sp. | reverse complement strand
GGGTTCGAGATGACCCTGGATGACGAGGGGTTGTCTCGTATCGCACCGGATTCCAAAGTCATCGAAGTGAAAAAAGCGGAGTTCACCGGCTTCCGGGAGATCAAAGAGGGCCTGGTGCTTTCCACGGTCGAAAACGAAAATGCCTTGCTGGTCCCCCGGCAATTAAAGGACGACGATTATCAAAAGCTGAAAGCGATTTTGGAAAGCTGGCCTGTTCCCAAGGCCTAAGCGGACCGAAGTTTCTTCATCATCCGCCAGGCCGGTTCGTTGACGTGCTGGGTTTTGCCGTTATCGTCCTGGAAGGACCATACACCGGGTTTTGACCCGATCACTTTATAACCGAGCCGCTCGTAAAGTCGGCGCGCATCAGGGTTCTCTTTGGCAACGTTCAATGTGGCAAAGCGGAACCCTTTTTCGTACAGGTCTTTCTCGACATAAGTCATCAAATGAGATCCGATACCGCGGTTACGCCATTGGGGCTTGACCCGAAAGGCGAAAATATAAGCCCGGGTGAAGCCATCCGCGGCATCCCTTTCCCCGCTGTTCAACATCACAAATACCTGGCCGATGATTTCCTGCAGAGGGATTTCGATCAGCCACATCAGGACCTTTTGTTCCTGGCTTTCCTTGAATAACCGGGCATACATTCGGCGATATTTTTGATACGTGCCTTCCCATTCCAGTGAATACAGGTCGCGTTCCAGCACCGGTCGGATACAGAATGATCGCGGGTCGAATTTAATGAGGTGAGGAGAGGGTTCGTCCACGGGTTTGCCTGTTGGTCAAGACAAAGAAAGGTTAGGAGTGTTTTGCTTCTGCCACTAATTTCTCGGCTAAGGCTCGTTCCTGCTCGGGGGTGTGGATCTCACCATCCAGCCAGGCATCCCGCAAGGCATTCAGGATGTCGCTGAAGGCGGGAGAGGGTGGTAGCCCCAGGGCTTTGAGGTCGTTTCCGGTGGTCACAGGTTCCACAGCGGCCCACTGGCTGGCGTAATTCCAGAGCAGGGTTCTGATGGCTTCATCCTGCGTGGATTGATGGGCGGCATAGATCGCCAAAGTGGGTGAATCCGCACAGAGATGTACGACGCGGCTGGGTTTGGCCTGGTCCAGTTCCGGCAGGGCGTGGATCAGCCGGCTGGTGGCCAGGAGCAGCTTTTTCAGGTTGGACTTGAATCGCAGCCGGGAGGCAATGAATTGAATGGAGCTTTGGGGTAACTTGCCCAACCAAATCTGCCAGCGAAGGACTTGGGTCAGAGTGAGGTTATCGAGCTGGGCGGGTAAATCCCAGGCCGGGTCAACCGAACTGACTTCCACCAGGTCAAGGTTGGCGCGAAGGGTCGCGTCCCAGGGTAATTCGGGATGGATGGCGGTCAGAATGCCCAAACCTGATAGCCGTTCGAGCATCAACGCGGCATTGGGTTCCGCCAGGATCAGGTTGATCTCATGGCGAATGCGTGCACCGGTCAGCTTATCAAGCAGCGGCAGACTTTCACCCATCAGGCTCAAAGTGCGGGGTTCGATCTCAAACCCGAAGCGTTGTTCAAAGCGGACAGCCCGCAGCAGGCGGGTGGCGTCATCAACGAAAGAGAGTGCATGCAGGACGCGGATCTGTCCTTTTTGCAGGTCGCTCAGCCCGCCCCAGTAATCATAGATCTGGCCGAAATGGTCGCCATCCAGACGCAGGGCGAGGGTGTTGATGGTGAAATCCCGCCGGTGCAGGTCCATCTTGATGCTGCTGCTTTCCACAGTGGGCAAGGCGGCCGGTTGTTCATAGAATTCCGTGCGGGCGGTGATCAGGTCCAGGCTTTCCGGGAGTTGGATAGGAGAACTTTGCTCGTCCGATTTCAATTGGGCCAGCAGCTTCTCCCGCACGCCGTTGATCTCCCACTTGGCCGTTCCAAAGCGTTGATGCGCCACCACCCGGCCGCCCCAGTGGGCAGCCAACTGGTTGGCGTAGAAGATTGCGTCCCCTTCCACCACGATATCAAAGTCGAGGCTGGGACGGTTTAGCAGCAGGTCTCGCACGAAGCCGCCCACGACATAAATTGGCAGGTTGACCTGTCCGGCTTCTGCAGCCAGGGCATGCAGCAGCGCCAGGCGGGCGGGGGGGACGGCCTGTCCCAGCATCTGCACGATGGAGTCTTTGTCGGGGATGTCGGCTTTGGCGGTCAGGGTTTTGATCAGGTCGGTCCGGGTGACAATCCCGATCACTTCACCCTGCGCGTTGACCACCGGCACCTGGCCCCAACCCGTGCTGCCCATCAGAGATTGCAATTCTTCCAGCGGCGCATCGGGGGTGATCTGCACCGTTCCGGCTGTCATCAGGCTGCCCACGTTCAGGTTCAGGCCGTGACTAATCGCCCGGTCCACTTCGCGGCGGTTGAGCAGGCCCACGACCTGACCTTCCGCCACGACCGGATAGCCCTCATAGCCATAGCGCTGCATCAGGCGGTTGGCTTCTTTGGCCGGCGTGTCGGGAGAAAGCAGCAAAGGATCGCGGGACATGATCCCACCCACAGAAGCCTGGGAGGGGATGTGTTTGTTCAGTCCGGCGACCAGTCGCCGGTATTGTTCATCGAGGAATTGGAGGGTTTGGGCTTCATCCAGATGCCCTTCGGGGCGAATGAGGGCTGAGGCGGCCCGTTTATGCCCACCGCCGCCCAGTTCCTCAGCGATGGCGGAGACATCCACCCGGTCATTGGTGGCGCGGGCCACCAGGCGGATGCCCTGGACGGTTGCCACCAGCAAGAGTAAGGCATCCGGGTTGAGCACATCGCGCAGCTTATGCGCCACGCTGGAAATTTCATCCTTCACATCCAGGGCGTTGGCCTTGGCGGTCAGAATGGTCTGTCCTTCCACGGTGAAGGTTTCAACAGCCCGCAGCAGGCGGTCATAGAGTTCGCGCTGCTGTTTGGAGAGCGGCGGGTAGAGGTAATGGCTGAGGATGTCCGGGTCCGCGCCCTGGGCCAGGCAGAAACTGGCCGCGGCGAGGTCATCGGGGGTGGTGGACCCATAGGTGAATGCGCCGGTGTCCTCATAAAGCCCCATCGCCAGGGTGTTGGCCTGCACGGGCGTCAGGGTCAGCCCGGCGGATTGGATCCGCGCTACGAGCTGGCTGGTGTTGGCGCCGGATTGGGTCATATGCAGCTCCCAGGCCGGATTGAGGTCCTCACGCTGGGGGTGGTGATCGTAGACGACCACCTTCGTATCGTCGCTCATACCTTTCAGCGTGATCAGCGACTGGGTATCCACCAGGAGGATCTCGGTGATCGCCTCTTTGGGCAGGTCTTTTTGTTCGATGAAGGGGAGTTGGTCGGCGTAACGCTTGATGAAGCGGCGGCCGTTGCGGTTGATGGCGCGCGGCAAAACGGGCAGCGCATCCGGCTGTAAGAGCCAGGCGCCCAGCAGGGATGCCAGGGCATCCATATCCGCTTGCTCGTGCGTCAAGATCACTTTCATGGTTATTCCAGCCACCAGTAGGCCTGATTATCGGGGTTAAAGAAATTATATACGGTCTGGGCGAGACGTCCAATGACCCGCGCCCCATCCACTTCATAGAGCCAGTCCGATTGATAGACGGAGAGCACGATCACGAAGTCCGCATCTGGCGTATATATGATTGCCGCGTCCGTAATGGAGTGCAATAGTCCATCCAGTTCGATCACGTAGCCGTATTTATCCGCCACAGTTGCCTCGGGGGGCAGGGTGGTATCGATAAATTGGAGCGGCTTAAGCTCGGACATGATGCTGACCATCATCTGGCATTCACTCTGGGTGATCTCACCCGGGAAGGTTTCGGTCAGCAGCCCGCTGCCATCGGCAGCGCAATGATAGATGGCGGTCATCAGGGTGCCCAATTCGCCAACGATGACCTGGTTGTAATAGTCGGGATCTAGGTCAATGTCCGTGCGGGTGTTGGCGGGGGTATCGATCCAGCGTAATAAGGGCGCATCGTAGTAGAAATAACCCGCCAGGAAGGTGTTTTCCAATCCCAGCGCTTCCATATCCTCGGTGACGATCAATGGCCCCTGATCTTCGTCAAGATAATACTGCATCAGGGTGTCGGCGGCGGTGTTTTCGGAATTGATGATCATTTCTTCCATCAAGTTGATCACCACGTCCGGGGTGGGTTCATCCAGATGGCGGAAAAGGGAGATGATGATCGGAACTTTTATAGTGCTTGCACCGGTGAAGGCCACATCCGGGGTGACCTCCACGCCGTCCCAGGTGGCGAAATGGAGGGTCTGGCCGCTTTCCATGGACTGCAGATAGACTTCCACCAGCCCGTCAAAACCGGTCCATTCGATATTGTGCTTCAGGAAGGCCTCCAGGGCAGACCAGTCCAGCGAACCGCTGGCGCTTCCCGTGACGGCCAGGGTGACCTGATGGGTGTTGGGATCCATCAGCGCGGCGGTGATATCGGTGACCGCTTTATCAACGTCCAGTCCGTCGCCCGTGGTACTCAGGGCGAAGTTGGTGGTGTTGGGGATCGGCGAGAGCGGCGTGCCTGCCTGGGTGTAGCGGGGTTGAATTTCATTGGTGAGATAAGCCCGCAGGGTTGCGGCATCCACCGTGGCATCCAGGGGAACGGTGATCGCTTCCGAAGTGATCCGGTTCCAGAGATAGGCCCAGTAACCGCCACCCTGGATATCGTCCACCGCAGTCTGCACGAGGGCTTCCGGATCAAATGAAAATCCCAGGTCAGCGGGGGTTGCTGCGATGGTGCTGGCATTGATGATCAGGTCCAGCGGCAGGCTGTAGGTCTCATTTAACCGCGCCACAGCGGCCTCGGCGTCCAGCCCGCCAACCGGCACTGATGCAATGGTGCTGCCGGATGGGAAACTGGCGGATTGGCCCTTGAAGCGGGAATATTCAACGATGGTGATGGTCAGGCTGCTGATGAGGAAGAAAATCCCCACCACGCCTAAAATCCACCATAAGGCTTTGGATTTCATGGATGCTCCTGTTTATCAAACTTGTCCTGATTCTACCATTTAGTCAAATAGAGAACAGTAAGGGAGATAATTTTTACTTTTTAACCCCATCCTCGTTCCTTCCCCTGA
>CAYUSC010000040.1:0-1723 GCA_964447265.1 uncultured Candidatus Brevefilum sp. | reverse complement strand
AACAGTAAGGGAGATAATTTTTACTTTTTAACCCCATCCTCGTTCCTTCCCCTGATTTCAGGGGAAGGATGCCTGCAAACGAAGTGAAGCAGGCAGGAAGGGGTTTTTCTTTTGACAGAAGACAAATTATCAAGGTTTATCAAACTCTAATTAGAATAATTTACAAAGTAATTTTATTCATGATTTCTTGAATATAAAATCTAGTGCAAATCACTTTGGAGTAGATGATTTTATCTCCAACTTTCAGATATTTCCCCCTTCCACCTGAAATGTGCTAAATTTAACACTGTGGCCTTGCACTTCACTTGAAATTCCATACAAGGCCGGGAGGAAAAAATAATGGATGAAAAAATGAAAAAAGTTGGAAAAGGACTGCTCTGGGGATTGGGCGGGGCAACTGCGGCCTTGCTGACCTCGATTGCCGGATGGATCGTCTACAGCAAGAAATACATCAACCACCATCAGGGCATCGCCGGTGCATTGGATGCCGATCACTATGAGGTGACCACCCAGCATGCGGGACGGTTGAGTTTTTATGCCGACCTGAGCGGGAAAGGGACTCCGGTGGTCCTGCTGCACAGCATCAACGCCGCCCCCAGCGCGCTGGAGATGAAGCCGATCTTCGATCATTACCGCGGCAAGCGACCGATCTATGCTTTGGACTTGCCCGGTTTCGGCTTTTCGGACCGCTCGGATCGTCTCTACAGCGCACAGCTTTATCAGGATGCGATCGTGGAATTCATCCGCGATGCGGTGGAAAAACCGGCCGATGTGGTGGCGCTCTCGCTCTCGAGTGAATTTGCCGCCCTGGCTGCCGTTCATTCGCCGGAATGGATTCGATCCCTGGTGATGATCTCGCCCACCGGGTTCAAGCAGCCCCGGGTGGACCGGATCAGCCAGAAGGCGCGCCAGCGCGGCGCCAGGAACCAGATTTATGCCGGATTGGCTGTGCCGCTTTGGAACCGGCCGTTCTATGATCTGGTTTCCAGCCGGGCCAGCATTCAGTACTTCCTCAATCAGAGCTTTGAAGGTTATGTGCCGCCCAGTGTGGTGGACTATGCCTATGTGACCGCGCATCAGCCGGGCGCGCAATATGCGCCGACTTACTTCCTCAGCGGGAAGTTGTTCACCCCCGCCGTTCGAGCCACCGTCTACAAAGTGGTGGAACAGCCGGTGTTGGTGCTCTATGACCGCGATCCTTACAGCAATTTTGAGATGCTTCCCGGCCTGCTGCAGGAGAAAGAAAACTGGCAGGCGGAGCGGATTACGCCCACCCGGGGCCTCCCGCATTGGGAACAACCCGAGAAGACCTTCCGCGCGCTGGAAGCCTTTTGGGACGAGCTGTAGTTATCCTTGGATGGAATGAAACCGCTCCGTTTGAAGTGCATCGCTTGTGACGTTTTGGCGCGTCCGGTTTATCTGGCCGCCGCCCGTTCACCGCAGATCGTGGATGTCTCTTTGCAGCATTATGGCCTGCACCGGACGCCCGCCAAACTGCGCCGGTCCCTGCAGGAGGAGATTGACCGGACCACCGCGGCGGAGGGTTATGACGCCATTGTGCTGGCTTACGGGCTGTGCGGCAAGGCGACGGACGGCCTGCGAGCCGGGGAGATTCCGCTGGTGCTGCCCCGAGCGCATGACTGCATCACGCTCTTTCTAGGCTCACGGGGCCGCTATGACGCCCAGTTTCAATCCTGCCCCGGTACCTACTGGTACGTGCAGG
>CAYUSC010000039.1:19088-21628 GCA_964447265.1 uncultured Candidatus Brevefilum sp. | reverse complement strand
TGGAAATCCTGACTGAACTTCCTTATCATCTGCCTGGCCGGGTTTATCGCAGTCCAATGCCCTACAGCCGGATGTTTGATCCGGATTATCGGGTGATGCGAGCTTACCGCGAGGCGGATATCAACGTTGTGGTGGTGCTGACATCCTGGGAGGAAATCTTTTATAAGGCCGGGGTGGACTTGAAAAAGGAATATGCTCAGGCAGGGATGGAAGTGATCTACCTGCCCACGCCGGATTTCGGCACGCCGGACCCCACTCCATTCCGGGAGGCCCTGGGGCAGGCTTTGGCGGCGGCCAAACAAGGAAAAAACGTGGCGATTCACTGTCATGCCGGGTTGGGACGGACCGGGATCTTTGCGGCCTGTCTGGCAAGAGCAGTCTTCGATCTGGATGGTCGGCAGGCATTTACCTGGGTGCGCGAATCGATTTCCGGCGCGGTGGAGAACCAGGACCAGATTGATTTTATTGAGAATTATGAGTTTTTAGAGGATTAAGCTCATTCGCCGTCCGGATTATCCCAGGGCGTGACAGCCAGCATGCCGGATGGCCCAATCAGCCAGGCCAATTCTTCTTCCATTTCAGCGAACTGCAGTTGTCCGGGGGAGCCGGTGAGTTCAAGCGTATCCCCGGCGGTCACATCCACGTCATTTTCATAGAGATAATAGAAAATGTTGATGAACCGGTTGATGGTATCTTCTTCGTCGGCCGGGTTTGTCACCAGGCTGGCCAAATCCGGCACGTCGAAAATATGATGGCCTTTGGTCACCAACCAGTATTGCGAGCGGTCGAGGAAAAATTTGACATACCCCATCCAGAGGATGAAGGGCAGTTCGTCTCGGTAGCTGCTGATCCGGTCCGGGCTGAGGAAGTCCGCCGGGGGATGGGCTGTCCAGGCTTTTTCGTTGACGATCCCCAATAGGTTTTCATTTTCCAGCGTAAAGGCCATTTGATAAAGAGCGATCATCTTCTCCGCCGGGTCCGGGTGGTCACCGGCATAAACCAGGCTGAGGTGCGAGCGATGCTGGCGCATGGCTGCCCGGATCTGGGGCTGCCAGGGCGAAACGTTCACCGTTTGCTGTATCATTTCGGGCGGCAGGGGATTGGATAATCCCGCTAGCTGAATTTTATGCTGCCCGAAAATGACCTCACCCAGGAATTGATTGGGGCTGTCAAATGAACGCTTGATCTCAACTTGTCCGGCGTTTTCAACCGCGCCGCCGATCACCAGGTTGGCGGTCAGGTCAGCATCGGTGGGGAGGTCCAGGCCGGATGGGGCATAGATGAGATGGATGGCGGGTGTGAATGGATCCAGCGAGAAATTTTCCTGCATACAAACTTCCTTTATCAATCGGTTAAGTTAATTATGCCAGAAATATCCTAAAAACCATAATCCGTGATGAAATATTGGGGTTTCATATTATAAAGTCCCAGGTGGTAAAATTAGGAAAATTTCTAATCAGAAAGGCTGGGTAACCAGTATGCCTCTCCAGGTTAAATTCACACCGAATAAAAACGACTATATTCAGGCTTCAAGATTGATGGCGTTTAAGACACCGCTCTTTGTTCTGTTGGCTGTGGTGACCGTTATCATCATCGCAGGATCGCTGATCGGGCTGGTCTTTCAGTTGTTCACTGATTCGACCTGGAACAACGTTGCGCTGGTTTCTCTGCTGGTGGGCGGATTCTACATCTTTTATTATTTTGCCATGGTTCCGGCCCAATTGACCAAGACGATTAATAAGAACGAGGCGCTGAAAAAGGAACGCACATTCACTTTTGGCGAAAGCGAAGTGGACCTGGCGATTGGTGAAAAGGTGTCCCCGCTGCCCTGGGAGCATTTCACCCATGTCCTGAAGGGAAGGACGATGTATATCATGGTCTATGAGGAAGGGAAGAAAACTTACCCCTTCCTGCCAAACAGGGCTTTCGCTGATCAGGGAAGCGAGGAGGCTTTTCTGGCGATTCTTGAACAACACAGCATCCCCGTGAAATAGACAATTCTGAACCGGTTACGAATTCGGTGGTGGCAGGACAGCGCGATCACTGCAAATTAAGGAGAACGTGAAATGACATTAGGTACAATTTTGGCATCCATTGGCATCGGTTTGGGCGTCCTGCTGGTCTTCCTGGCCGGTTTTATTGCCCTCAAAACCATGCTTTATTCCCCACCGCAGAAAAAAGCGGATAAGGTCGATTTTGTTAAAGTTGATGGTCAGAATGTGGCGGAGCGCCTGGGTTTGGCTGTGCAATGCAAAACGATCTCCTACCATGAAGCTGAAAAAGTGGATACCGGCGCATTTCTGGCGCTGCACCGCCTCTTCCAAACCCTTTATCCTCAGGTGCATTCCAAGCTGACCCGTGAGCTTGTCAATGAATACAGCCTGCTTTATACCTGGGAAGGTAAAGATCCCAGCCTGAAACCGATCATGCTCACATCGCATCTGGATGTGGTTCCGGCCGATGAAAGCCCTGAAAGCGGTTGGACTCAACCGCCTTTTGCCGGGAAAGTGGCTGATGGCTATGTTTGGGGGCGCGGCACG
>CAYUSC010000039.1:0-18988 GCA_964447265.1 uncultured Candidatus Brevefilum sp. | reverse complement strand
TCAATGCCGGCTCAGGAAACCGCAATTGGTGTGCTCTCCCGGGCGGTTGCCAGCCTCGAACTTAATCCTTTTCCACCTCATTTAGAGGTCATCGAGTTCCTGATGAGCTATCTGGGTTCTGCCCTGCCATTCAAACAGCGCCTGCTCTTTGCCAATACCTGGCTGTTTGGCGGAATTCTCAAAAAGAAACTGGCTGAAGCCAATATGCTCAATGCGACCATCCGCACCACAACCGCCCCGACCATATTTAACGCTGGCGTCAAGGACAACGTGCTGCCCGCCAGGGCGGAAGCTGTGGTCAATTTCCGGATTTTGCCGGGCGATGATTTGCGGACGGTGTATGAGATGGTGCAGGAACGGATCAATGACGAACGGGTCAAGGTCACGCCTTATTTGGGCGACACCCTGGAAGGTGAATCCGGCTGGAATCCCTCGCCCGTGGCTGATACCGATTCCGCTTATTACCTGCGCCTGGCCCGGTTGACCAAGGAAGCCTTCCCGGATGCCCTGGTGGCGCCTTATCTGGTTTTGGGCGGAACCGATGCCCGGCATTACGCCCGGGTCACCCGCAATGCACTGCGCTTCACCCCCGTTCTGATGTCCAAGGAACAGGTGGGCAGCGTGCATGGCGTCAACGAGAAGCTCTCCATTAATGAATGTTCCCGCATGGTGGGATTCTATATTGCCTATATTCAGGAACTTTCAAACCTGCCCGGTTCGCTGGATGTCGAACCCGAACCGGAACCGGAGCTGGAAGCGATTGAGGAGGATTTGATCGATGTGAATCCGGTTGAAGAACCTTTTGCCGAGTTGGGCAAAGAGGAACTGGATGAACTGGATGAGGTCGTTGAAGCAGCAGCCGAGGACGATGAGGGTGAGCGGTAAGCCCAGCTTATCGTTTTCGTATAGCAAAACTATAAGAGCCGCCAGGTCTGGCGGCTCTTTTTTATGATTAATCGTCAATTGGCAACGGAAAAATTGACCAGCTTGCCTTAATCCCGAAAGAATATGGGGAGATAGCGAGTTGTGATCACTTTCGGCAATGGGGCATTCAATAGGTAATCCCGGAAGGCGATATAGGCTGCCTGTACGCCGGTTTCACCCGGTGTGGCGCCGCCCCAAACCTGTCCGGCGTTTTGGAAGTAATCGAAGAGTAAGGTTATCGAATCATTGGCGGGGGTGACGGTGATGCCGTCGAGGGTGGTTTTGGCGCTGCCGGTTGCCCAGCCATTCGGCGTGGTCCCGGTGTTGTTCAGCGCGGTCAGGGCATCGCCCAGTTGGTCCGCGGCGGTGTTGATCTGCTCGCGAGCGGTGGAGGCAGGCAGTCCCATCAGGTTCGCCAGGGCGGTGTCGTCCGGGCAGGCGCTTATGGCGGCCTGTTCCGCTTCCATGATCGCCAGCAGTAATTTGGGGCTGATCTGATTTGCTGCCGCGGCCTGCTGGATCAGGTCGGGGATGTCAATTGGTTCATTATCCGAAACCGGGATGGGATCGGCCAGGCAGGAACCATTGAAGATCAGGAAGTTACGGATTTCTTCGGTCGTGGCATTGACCTGATCCACAGCCCAGCCGGCCGGCACAAATTCCGTGTTATGGAACTGTTGACCGGCATTTCCCACGAGCGTGAACCGAACCGCGCTCGCTGAGACGGTGGTGGTACCGGCGGTATTGCCGGTTACATCGCTGAGGGCGATCGAGGCGGCGGTATCCGCATCAAAGTGGAAAATACCCAGGCTGACCCATTCATCATTCAGTGCGCCCTGGTTGACCAGCACCGTGCTGGCGCCGTTGGCGTGGGTGACGGTGTAGGCCGCAAAACTGGTGTCCCAATCGACAGTCTGCGAGGGGCAGGACCAACTGATGGCCTTATGAGATGGGATGAACACATCCAGGCGGTATTCGCCGCTGGTGGGGAGGGTGGGTGTCCAGGTGGCTGTGTTGTGGCTTTGGGCCTCCTCTTCGACGTTCAGGGTCAGGTAGGCGTATTCGCCGCGCTGGTTGGTGTAGCGATACCAGCCGGAATCGCACATGCCGCTCCCGTAAGCGGGAGTCAGGGTGGGCGCTTCCAGCGTGATCGGCATTTGGGTGGGGGTGGTTTCGCAATCGACCTGCAGGAAATCACAGATGCCCTCGGCCATCGCATTGGCGGCCAGCAGCTTGAAGGATTCCTGATGGAGGAGCAGGTTGTCCTGGTAATTATCCATAAAAGCCAATTCCACCAGGATGGCAGGCATGGTGGCGTAGTTGATCTCGCCGTAATCGTTGTCGACCATTCTTATTCCCCTATTTGTCCAAGTTGTATAGGCATTTGTCATGGTGTAGATGATCTGATTATGGACGGCAATCGCCAGATCGTGAGAGCCGGGGTTATTGTTGGAATCCCAATAGGTCTCGGTCCCGCGCAGGTCGCCATTCCAGCCGTTATTATGGAGGCTGATCAGCAGATCGGCGTCGTAGTAATTGGCCATATAAGGCCTGGCGCGGATATCGCTGTTGTAGTTGGTGTTGCTGCCATTCCAGATGGCTTTTGGCAAATTCAGGTAAATTCCGAATTGGCGGGCATCTTCATACCAGGCCGGGTATCCGGAGATGCCGGTCCGGGCGTTCTGGTCCATCTCGCGGGTGTCAATTACCGTTGCGCCCTGGTTTTCCAGTTCCGCTTTGAGATACTGCATGATTTCCGAATTGACGATGTCCTCCCGGATTCCCCAAAACTCACCGCGTTGGTAGGTGAAGACCTGGTAGGTTTCATTCCAATAGAGGCCGTGACCGGCGCTGAGGGCGATCTTATAACCTGCCAGCGGGCCATCCCCCGGCAGTTCCCGATCCACGGGCCATTCCGCGGTCTCGCTGAAATCCGGCAACGGCATACCCCAGTCTTCCAGGGGCAGGCCTTCGACCTTGAAGGTGACCATGAAGAATTGGTTGACCTGGAAGGCAGCGTCCAGTGCCGATTCCAACTCAGTGAAGAGGGCTTCATCGTACATGCCTTCCGGCAGAACCTCCTGGCTGAGGTCAATCACCAGCGCTTCACCGATATAGGTCACAGATAGAACCCGGCCGCCGGACTCGACGACCTGAGGCAGTCCCATCAGGAATTCGGCAATCTCATTTTCCGTGGGGGGCGAGGATTGCGCGGTGGCGGGACGGGAAGGCAGCAGGAAGATCAGGCCAATCAGTAAAAGGGTGAGGAATAGATAGATTTTTTTCATGGGTTCACCAAGGTTCTACGGTTAAGTAACTTTATTTTACAGGATGGGCGTTGCAATTTAGGTTCCAAAGACCCACCCGGAACGATACTCTCAGTTTGAATTAATGACAATGGGGTCAATTTTGGCCTTTTGCCGCTTCCGGCAGGAAATGGGGGAAAAGCTGCCGCTTTTGACGGATTGAAATCTCGTGGTGGCAATGCTAAAGTTAGAACATAATAGAACGTATGTTCTAGGGCGGGCTGACCGGGTGACGAAAGTCCTGACAACCAAATTCCTTTACTGCGCTTTGCGTTTCACCCGGCAACCCGTTGCCTTTAGCAGATTTATGGGAGGTGGCATTCTGATGACGGCCAAAAGACAGGCTGGCAACGAAGCGGGTTTCTACGTCGAATATTTCACCAAGGCTGAATTGGCTGATCTGGACCACGCCCTCGGGGAATCCCTGCGGGGAGAAATTGACATGCTGAGGGTAGTGATGCGGCGTTTCTTTGAAAGGGCGGCGGAAGAGGCTGATGACCTGGACCGGATGATTGACGCCCTGCGAGTATTGGGATTGAGCGTGACCAGGCTGGCAAAGGTGATCCAGACCGAACACGGCCTGCAGGATAAGCGGGCGGATGAATTGGGCGATTCGCTGACCCGGGCGATGGCGGCCGTGTTGGAGGAAATGGGTAGCGCCGGGCTGAACGGACATGGAGAGGGGGAGCAGGATGGATGAGAAGGATGCTGCCCTACTGGCGGAGCAACTTCGCCATGCCAATGCCCTGATGCAGGCTCGGGTGAATGCACTTGAAGCCCGTCTGGCCCACCAGCAGGCCTTAAATAACCAGCGATTGGCCGCTCTGGAGGAAGAAATCCGCGACCATGAGACCCGCATCCGGGCAGCCACCGAAGGCGTGACCCAGTTCAAGCTGGTCTCGGCGCTCTCCAGCGGGGGATCGGGGCTGATGTCGCTGGTGGCAATCCTGCGGGCATTTCTGGGAGGTTAGGATGACCACTTTAGTCGAACTGTTCAAGAAATTGCTGCGAGACGTGGTCCTTTTCGTCCGCTATGCCAGCGGGTTGAAGCTGCGCCATTATCAGGAAGAGGCGGCCCGGGCGATCGTCAATTCCGTGGTGAATCACAAGGGATTGAGCATTGTGGTGATTTTTCCCCGCCAATCCGGCAAAAACGAACTCCAGGCCCAGGTGCAGGCCTATCTGCTGACCCTGCTTTCAGGGGAGCGCAATGAGATCGTACAGATCTCGCCGACCTGGAAACCGCAGACCGAGAATGCCATGCGGCGGCTGGAAGAGGTGTTGAGCAATAACCTGATCGTCCGCGACAGATGGCAGAAGCATTTTGGGCATATTTATCAGGTGGGCAAGGCAAAGGTGGTGTTCCTCTCCGGTTCACCCACCGCCAATATTGTTGGGGCGACAGCTTCGGCGCTGCTCTCGGTGGATGAGGCGCAGGACATCCAGATTGAGAAATTCGATAAGGAAATCTCACCGATGGTCGCCAGCACCAACGCCACGACGGTCTTTTGGGGGACGGCCTGGACCAGCCGAACCCTGCTGGCCAGGGAACTGCGGGCTGCCCAGGCGGCCGAAGCGCGGGATGGCATCCGGCGGGTGTTTAAGCTCTCAGCCGACCAGGTGATCGCGGAAGTGCCGGATTATGGCAAGCATGTCCAGAAGAAAATTGAGAGCTTAGGCCGCAACCATCCCCTGGTGCGGACCCAATATTATGGCGAAGAGATTGACGCGGAAGGCGGGCTTTTCACCCCGGAGCGGCAGGCCTTGATGCAGGGTATCCACCCACCGCAATACCTGCCCCGACCGGGTGAGGTCTATGCCCTCCTGCTGGATGTGGCGGGTGTGGATGAGGCGGTGCAGGATCTGGCAGGGGGCGCTCTTGCCAATCCCGGCCGGGATGCCACAGCGCTCACCATCGTGGCGGTCGAACCGGGCGAGGCTGATGAGTCAAGCCGCCATTTGCCTACCTATCGGGTGGTGAACCGGCGGCTGTGGGTGGGCGTGGCGCACACCACTCTCTTCAGTCAGATCCGCTCTTTGGCCGAAACCTGGCGGATCTCGCATTTGGTGGTGGATGCCACCGGGGTGGGCGCGGGGCTGGCAGCCTTCCTCGATAAGGCGCTGCCGGGCAAGGTGCGGCCCTTCGTTTTTTCCGCCAAGACCAAGTCGCAACTGGGCTGGGGATTTCTGGCAGTGGTCGATTCGGGCCGCTTTCGGGACTATGCCTGCCCGGAAGGCAATACCGGTGAACAAGCCCGATTGGCCCGTAAGTTTTACCGGGAAGCATCTTTTTGCCAATACACCGTCCAGCCTGGGCCGGATAAACACCTGAAATGGGGCGTGCCGGATGGCACCCGGGACCCCGGCGACGGGGAGTTGGTGCATGACGACTTGTTAATCAGCGCCAGCCTCTGCACAGTGCTGGACGAAGAAAACTGGCATATTCACCTGCCGGGGCTGATGATCCCGGGGCAGGACCCACTCAAGGAGATTGACCGTGGTTAATGAAGATTTTGCATTTGGTGTGGACTTATCTCGCTACAACACCTCCCCGGATGGCACGGTTCAGGTCGATTTTGACCGGATCGCCGCCCACGAACCCAAAGTGGCCTTCATCGCCATGCGGACGGGGATTTCCTGGGGCTATCAGGACCCCTGGTTCGGCACTTATTTTGCCGAGGCCGGACGGATTGGCCGGGCGCGCCTGGCCTATCATGTGCTTTACCCCGGCGAATCGGCGGAAGCCCAGATGGATAATTTCTTCCGCATTTTGGGCGATGCCGACCTGAGCCGGACGCCGCTGGTGCTGGATTTGGAACTGGATCACGGCTTTTCAGCCGCCAAAATCACAGCCACCACCGCGGAAGCCTGCCGGATAATGCAGGAGCGATGCGGGCGCATGCCGGTGCTCTATTCACGGGCGGGATGGGTGGATCAGTACCTGCGGGTGGCGGAGCTGCCGCCTGTGTATTGGTGGCTGGCGCAGTATCGCTGGCCCTGGCCTTACCCGCTCTATACCCCGGAACATGCCTGCCCACCGGCCTTGCCGCAGGGGGTCACGGATTGGTTGATCCACCAGACGGCGGCCCGCGGGGCTTCGATTGGGGCCAAGGCGGCTTATTACATGGACTACAACCGCTGGAACGGGACGGAAGCGGACCTGGCGGCTTTTATCGGGCAGACGTCCGAAACCGTGATCTGTCCTCTGGATCAGCAGGTCTGTCCGGTCCATTCAACTTATTAGCAAGGATAGGACGAAAGGAGGTAAGGCAATGTCACTGGCGGAAAGATGGCTGGGACGCTGGTTCCAGCCCCTGGTGGAGCGAACCGTGCGGGAACGGCTGGCTGTGATCGAAGACGATAATACTTTTTTGGTGGGAACCCGCCGGTTGGATGATTCCCCGCGGGATCGGCTGAACCCGGACCGGGAGACCGTATTGGAAGCCTGTTTGGATGCCTGGCGGAGCGATCCGTTGGCCCGGCGGCTGGTGGAACTGACCAGCGAATATGTGGTGGGCGGCGGGGTGGATATCGAATGCGGCCATGCACCCTCGCAGGACTTCCTGCGGGCATTCTGGCGTCACCCCCTCAACCGGATGGGGATCCGGATGGTGGAGCTTTGCGATGAGCTGACCCGCTCGGGGAATCTTTTCCTGCTGCTCTCCACCGACCGGGTGGGGATGTCCTATCTGCGGGTGGTGCCCGCCGCGGACATTGACCGAATTGACTCGGCCGAGAATGATATTGAGCAATCGCGGGCTTTTGTGGATAAGGATGGGCAGGTTTACCCGGCTTATGATGCGGCGGAGGATAATCTGGGCGAGGGCGGAACTTTCCCACCCGTGATGCTGCATTACGCGATCAACCGACCGGCAGGAGCGCAGTGGGGGGAATCCGACCTGGCGCCTTTGTTGATCTGGCTGCGGCGGTATGCGGCCTGGCTGGAGGACCGGATGCGGCTGAACCGTTTCCGTAATGCCTTCATCTACCGGGTAAAAGCGGCTTTCACCTCGGAGACCGCCCGGCGCACCCGCCAACTGGAGCTGGCCGCCAATCCGCCCTCGCCGGGATCGATCCTGGTGACGGATGAGAGCGAGGACTGGTCGGTGATTTCGCCCAAGCTGGAAGCTCTGGACGCCCAGACGGATGGGCTGGCATTGAAGAAGATGATCGCGGCCGGGGCGGGTGTGCCGATGCATTTTTTGGCGGAACCCGAAAGCGCCACCCGTACCACGGCTGAGGCTGCCGGGTCGCCAACCCACCGCAAGTTTGAGCAGCGCCAGCGGTTCTTCCTCTGGATGCTGAAGGACTTGCTGGGCGTCGTTCTGCAAAGGCGGTCATTGGCGGATGGGCGGGTGGACCCGCGGGCGGAACTCACCGTGCACGGCGCGGATATCACCGCCCGGGATAATGTCGACCTGGCTGAATCTGGCGGCAAGATCGGGCCGCTGTTCGAGGGGCTTTATCAGGCGGGGTTGATCGACGCCCGGGAATATTTGCGGATGGTCTATCGGTTTGTGGGGGAGGAGGTGGACCTGGATGCCCTGCTTGAACGGGCGGGGACGCCGGAGGCCCCCGGAAAGGAGCGTGATCGTGGGTGAAGAAATGATGGGAAAGGAGGAAATCCGCCTGACGCTGGAAGCCAGCGCCAAACCGGTCTCACCGGGCAAATTTGAAGTACTGGCGATCACGGCCGGGGAAGGCAACGGCTGGTTCTTCCCGCCAGAGGTGCTGCAAGCCAGCCTGGCGCTTTGGGAGGGGGCAACCTGCTTCATCGACCATGAGCGGACGGCGCGTTCCGTGCGGGATATTGGCGGGGTGCTGCGTGATGCGGCCTGGGATGAGACCGTGCAGGGCATCCGCGCCACGCTGACGGCTTTTGGCCCCGGTGGGCCGGTGCTGACCGCGCTGGGGGAGGAACTGCTCGCAGGAGGTGAAACTGCGGCGGGCAGGATCGGGTTTTCGGCCGATGTTCTGTTTGCGGGACGGAATCGCCGGGTGGAGAAGATTCTCAAGGTCTTCTCGGTTGATCTGGTCTATGACCCGGCCCGAGGCGGCGCTTTCCTGCGCCAATTGAATCAATTCATTGAACAAGAACAAAATGGAGGTAATCAGATGAACGAGCAAGTGAAAAACCCCGTGACTGGCATGCCAGCCGGGGGAAATAATGTCAATGGAGCGGGAACCGCTCAGGATGTGCGGGTGCAGATGTGCGGCTATTTGCTGGATTCAGCGTTGGCCGCGGCCCGGCTGCCCAAACCGGTCACCGACCGGGTGCGCAAGCAGTTTGATGGGCAGGTTTTTGAAGGGGATCAGCTCAAGCAAGCCATTGAGGACGCCCGCCAGATGGTCACGGAGCTGACCGGGCCAGCCACTGTCGCCGGACCGGGACGCATTAGCGGGATGGTGACCTCGGAAGAGCGGCTGCAAACCGCGGTGGATGATCTTTTTGGCGTCCCGCGGGAAGCAGGTCAGCAAAGCCTTTCGGTGGCCCGGCTTTCGGGCATCCGTGAGCTTTACCTGACCCTGACCGGCGATACGGACCTGCACGGCGGCTATCACCCCAACCGGGCGCAGCTTGCCACCACCGCCGACTTTACCGGCCTGGTGAAAAACTCGCTGAACAAACTGGTGGTGAACACCTGGGACGCGCTGGGGCGGGCGGGTTACAACTGGTGGCAGCAGATCGCCGTCACCGAACACTTCAACACCCTCAACGACATCACCGGCACGCTGGTCGGGACGGTCGGCGACCTGCCCACCGTGGCGGAAGGCGCGGCCTACACCGAATTGGTCGTGGGGGATTCACCTGAGACGGCCAGCTTCGTCAAATACGGCGGCTATATCCCGCTCACTCTGGAACTGATCGACCGGGACGAAACCCGCAAGCTGAAGGCCTATGCCCGTGAACTGGCTTCGGCCGGTTTGCGCAAGATCTCTAAGCTGGTCAGCCAGATCTTCACTGCCAATTCAGGGGTTGGCCCCAGCATGGCTGATACCGGCGCGCTGTTCAACGCCACCGCAGTCACCACCGCGGGCGGCCATGCCAATTTGCGCACCGGTGCGCTCAGCACGGATGAATGGGACGCCGTTTGCGCGGCGGTTTATAACCAGCCGATGCTGATCAAGAACGCCGCCACCTATTACGGCACGGGCCCGAAGATGGCGGTTAACCCCAAGTATTTACTGGTGTCACGCAGCCTGCAAAAGACCGCTTTCCAGATCCTGCAGGGTGAATTCGTGCGGGAGCAGGATTATGTCTATGACAACATCCTCAAAGGTACCGCGGTGCCGGTTTTGGTGCCGGAATGGACTGATGCGGATGACTGGGCCGCGGCCTGTGACCCCGTGATCGCCCCGGCAGTCTATGTCGGTGAGCGGTTCGGCATTCTGCCCGAAATCTATGTGGCCGGGGATGAACTCAGCCCGGCGGTCTTCATGAACGACGAGCATCGTTTAAAGGTCCGCCATTATTTGGCCGTGTGGGTGAACGATTTCCGCCCGCTGCATAAGAACAACGTACCCGCCTGATCGAAATTGGATTAGCTTCATTTTTTTTCTCCTTTGATGGGGCCTGTCCTGCTGAAAGGTGGGACAGGCCTCCAAAAGGACAATAACCCTGGGAGGGATCTGATGGAAAAATTTAAACAATTACTGGGCAGCCGTAAGTTCTGGGCCGCATTGGTCGGCCTGGCGCTGGTGATCGTCAAGGCCTGGCAGCCGGATTTCCCGCTGGCGGAGGAACAACTGACCGCGGTGATCTACGTGCTGGTGGCCTATATCCTTGGCACCGGGATTGAGGACGGCCTGAGCAAGGCGGCCTGATCGGATGATGAAGAACCGGCTCCTCTCGGAAGTGGGAGCCGGTCAATGGAAAAGGAGGCAGGATGGCACGCAGGAAGACGAACCCGATGGAGAAGGTCGCGGTCAAATTGGTGGGAGGCGAACCGCTGGATTATCACCAGCGGCCGGATGGTACCCTGGTGGTGATCGATCCGGAGGGACATAAACGGGTGTTCACGGCTGCGGAAGTGCGCAAAGCCGGTGAAAAATCAACCGGCGAGGAGGAGCAATGAGCCTGACATTGACGGATATCAAAGCGAAGGTGAGCGCCCACCTGAATGACACCGGCAAGCTGATCTGGAGCGATACCTTGCTGGAGGCGGCGATTCGGTCGTCCCTTCTGGCGATTGGGCGGGTGTTGGATGAGGCGCTGACCCTGGAAGGGCTGGATGGGGCTGCGGCCACCAGCCTGGCGGATGATCACCAGCATGTGCTGGTGGTTGGGGCGGTGGCCTACGGGCTTACATTGCGCGCCACCGGCCGTTTTGACGATGCCCGCGCCCGGGAAGACCTGCCGGATGCCCTTGCTTCATGGGCATCGGCCCATATGGCGCGCTTTCAGGTGATGCTGGGTGAGGTGAAGGCAGCCACCCATCAAAAAGCGGCAACAGTCCCCTATGATAACTGGGACTGGGAGGAGGATGAATGAACCAGATTGCAATTGGCGGATATGCCACCCCCGGTGAGTGGCTGGTTTTGCATGGGGAGGGGATTGCCGAACCGTTCAAACAAGCGAATTATCAACCGGTCTATGCGCCGGGTGAGGAGGTTGCTGAGACGATTTTATTGAGTTTGGAGGGAACCCCGGACCAACTGGCTGTGGGCGTGGCGGCATTGGAAACGATCCGCCAGCGCAACCTGCTCTATCACCAGACCGGTTATCCCGCCCCGCAGTGTCTGCGGTTTCAAATGGTGACCGGCGGCGAGTATTTCTATTGCCGGCTCATTTCTCTTGAAATCCAGGCGAATCCGGGCAGTCCGGAAACCCGGCTCATGGGATCGTTGCTGCTAACGCTGCATTTCGTCCGGGCGAATCATTATGACGGCGATCCTGTGGAACTCCCTTTAACGGTAGGCACCCTGGTGGACGCCCTGGGTGGGGTGGATCTGCTCAACCACACGGATACGCACAGCGGCCATTGCAATAGCGTCCTGATCAAGCCCGGAGATTTTGAAACCGATTTACCCGCGCCGCTGCGTTTGGAATTGATCAATTCCACCGAAGACGGGGTGATGCATGATATTTTCGTGGGCATTTATCACCATCCTGATCTTGACACGAAGGATCTGTTGATTTGCTATGCAATGGATTTCTTTGTGGGCACCGCCCTGACGGCCGCTGATGCGGTCAACGAGAAATTTGTCCGGTCAACCTGGTCCGAGACGGATTGGAAGGCGTTGGGCGGCTGGTATTTTAACAGCGCAACGGTCAGGAAGATGGCCGGCCTGTCCTACCGCCCGGTTCTGCGTTTTTATAACGTACCGGCATATGAAGACCTCTATCTGAAGCTTAATCTTCAATCCGGATCGAATGTGCTTTGGGAGGGTGAAAGCGTTTTCGTTGACCCGGATTATGGGTATGTCCTATTCCCACCCATGCAGATACCGCCCAATCAACTGCTGAATGAGAGCCACCCGCACCAGGTGGATTTGGTCCTCTTTGGGCTGCACGAGACGGACGCAGCCTATACGATCGACTTTGATTGCCTGACTTTCCTGCCGTTGGCGCCGGGTGCTAATTTTCTGGCGTTCTTTGAACTTTATCAGGGCGGAAAGCTGCTAGATGACAATTTCCTGAACCTGCATGGCGCTCATTTCAACCCATCAGGCGAAGAAGTGGTGGCGCATATCCGCCAGGGCATGCCGCTGACCCTGCACCCGGGTCACTATAACCGTCTATTTGTCCTTGTGACGGACGCAAATAACGATATGGATATCTTTCGCACGACCAATTTACGGCTTTATTACCGGCCCCGCAAAAGGATCCTTTAGGAAAGGAGGCAGGATGGATAAACAGACTGAATTTGAGATTTTTACAACCGAGATCCACCAACGGGATTTTTCGCAACCGGTTCACCTTGAACTGCCGGTTAAACCGCTTCACCTGACCTGGTCTGCCTTTGGCGGACCGGAAAAGGCGGAATTGTTGGTGAATGGAAAGGCGGATGAACTGCTGGATTTGGTGAATTTGCTGCGCTGCGGGGTGACCATCCGGGATGGGCAAGGCGAACCCGTTTGGTGGGGATATGTTGAGGAGGTGCAGGTGGAACTGGAGGCGGTGGAAGTTCGGGTGTCTCTGGCGGACCTCGCCAACCAGGTCAGCGTGCAATTTGATTACACTTCACCGGATACGTTGCCCGGAGAGCGTAACCTGACGGATGCGGCTGAAGATCTCCGCTCGCAGCGTGATTTTGGGATCAAGACCCGGCTGCTCAGGAAGAGTAATATCGATGCCCTCCATGCGGAAGCGCTCCGGGATACCTGGTTGGCGCAACACGCCTGGCCAGTCTCGCACCTGAGCCAGCGGACGGAAAGTGGACCTGTGCAGGGGCGATTGATCTGCGCGGGTTGGTTCCAGACTCTGAACTGGCGACCCTATACTCAGTTGGAAGGCTTTTATGCGAATTACGGTCCGGGGCCGGGGTCTTTCATCTTTGGCAAGGATGCCTCCGCGAAATATCCCGGCCAATCCTTCATACCGGCTGAGGTTTGCAATCTGAAGTCGGCCAGTTTCATGCTGCGCAATATGGGCGGTGCGACCCGAACCCTCACCGCCCGGCTCCAAGCGAATAATGATTGGTATCCCGGCGCTGTTTTGGCAACCAGTGATCCGGTCAGCCCGGTTGATCTTGTTGAGAACGGGTATACCTGGGTCAATTTTGTTTTTGCCACTCCTTATCCGCTTCTGGCAGGAGAACGTTATTGGGTAACTCTGGATCCAAATGGCTTGAATGCCTCGGAGTATTTTATCCTTCGGATTGATGAAAGCATGAATTTCATGGGCGGGGTTGGGCGTTATTACAATCAATCCACAAATAGCTGGAACCTCTATCCGCCTTCGGACCGGCCGGATGTTTATTTCAGATTAGTCTGTGTCACCGATACTTCGGAGCAATTGCTGGCGATAGCTGGTTTCGGCGGGCAATTTTTCCCAAAGATCACAGCGGAACCAACCGGAGTAGCCATTTCACCTTATCGTAAGGATGGATTGACCTGCCTGGCGGAAATTAAAAAACTGATGACGCTCGGAACTGAAAACCAGCGGCTGGTTTTGGCGGAGGTTTCAGCCAACCGGCATCTGCGTTTTTACGAACAGCCTCAGCCGGATCAGCCGGATGTGTATATGGACCAGTTCAGTCGGTTCTATACCCGTGAAGGGGTGCCGCTGAAGCCCTGGCGGCCTCCGGTGGGGCGCTATGCCCGCTTTTCCGGTGCAAACCGGATCAACCTGCCCTGGGATAAGAACCGGCTGCCGGCCTGCTTCATCGCCGGAGCCGAATATTGGCCGCAGACCGGGAAATTCAGGGTCAGGGCTGTGGACGGCGAAGACTTGCTGACGCAATAGACGGCTCGACGAAGTTAATTCAGGCGCTCCTCCGGGAGCGCTTTAATGTGCAGGGGGCTTTGCCTTTCGCACCTTCCGAAAATACGTTATGATGTATAGCGTTCAAGCGTTTATGAATAGTTGTGATCAGGAGCAAAACTCATTATGCCTGAAGGCACTTATTATTTTCCGGAAGGTTTCCTTTGGGGAACAGCCACCGCCGCGCATCAGGTGGAGGGTCGTAATCCCAACAATACCTGGACAGCCTGGGAGCAGGAAGAGGGCCGCATCATTGGTGGGCAGAAATCCGGTCTGGCCTGTGACTGGTGGGGCGGCCGCTGGCGTGAGGACTTTGATCGGGCGCAATCCACCTTCCAAAACGCCCACCGTCTATCCATCGCCTGGAGTCGGATCCAACCCACGCGGGACCGCTGGGATGAAACCGCCCTGGATTATTATCGTGAGATGCTGATCGGGCTGAAATCGCGGGGAATCGTCCCGATGGTCACTCTGCACCATTTCAGCGAACCGCTATGGTTGGCTGAGATGGGCGGCTGGGAGAATCCTGAGGTCATCGACCTTTTTGCGGCATTTACCGCTAAGGCGGTGGAAGCCCTTTCACCGTATTGCAATTTGTGGGTGACGATCAATGAGCCGGATGTATTTGCCCTCAGCGCCTATGTCGAAGGGCTCTTCCCTCCCGGGAAGAAGGATTTAAAGGCGGCTTATCTGGTGTTGAATAATATGGTCAGGGCGCATGCCAAGGCTTATCACGTGATCCATGACCTCCAGCCGGAAGCACAGGTAGGCTCCTCGTATCATTACCGCCAGTTCAAACCCGCTACCTGGTTCCCTGTGGATCACTGGATCGCGAAACTTTTCCATCAGCTCTTCAATGACCTCTTTCCACGCACCCTGGTGGATGGAAATTTCAATGCGGTTTTCAAAAAAGAGAGGATTCCCGAAGCGATTGGCACTCAGGACTTTATTGGGTTGAATTATTATTCCAATGACCTGGTTCAGTTCAACCTGAAGGAAAAGGAACACATGTTTGTCAAGCTCAGTTTTCCGAAGGATGCCTTATTGAGCGAAACCGGGTTCATCGCCAATCAGCCTGAAGGGATGGAGGCCTGTGTCCGCTGGGGGATGCAATTCGGCAAGCCGATCTATATCACGGAGAATGGCGTCGAGGATTCCACCGATGAAATGCGACCACGTTATCTGGTCGAACATTTGCATGCCCTCTGGCGGGCGATCAACGATAACGCGCCGGTTAAGGGCTATTTCCACTGGTCGCTGGTGGATAATTTCGAATGGGAGCGGGGTTGGTCCCAGCGTTTTGGACTTTGGGGCCTGGATGAGGAGACTCAGAAGCGCATCCGCCGTCCCAGCGTGGACCTCTTTGCTGAGATCTGCCGGCTGAATGGGATCTCATCCGAGATTGTTGAGCAATATGCGCCAACCGCCATGCCGCGCCTCTTTCCACCCGCCTGAATCCGGCAATCGTACCGATTTACGCCGCCCTTTTTGGGCGGCTTTTTTTATTCACCAAATTTTCCAATCCCCAGTGACCTGATTCCTGTAAAGATTCACCTCAGCTTAATTTTCCGATTCAAAAACACTTAGCGCCCTCTAAACCGTTTGTAATCTGAGATTAAGGTAGTACGTTTTGAGACTCATTAGAATAATAATGAAAGTGATATGGAAGACATATTGTTGTTATGAAATAACGAACATAACGGAAGTGTGAATATTCCATATTAATTTTTTTGGGTTGTTTGTTATGAAATCGGTGTCAGAAGCACCGGCAATCAATCTACCATGGGTTGTTGGGTTGACTGCCAAAAATAATAGTGAGTGGACATTTAATGTTTGACTTACTGGGAGGTCCAGATGGAATTTGTTGAATCAGTTATGATCGTGGATGATGAAAACGCTTTTCAGAGCGCCTGGACGGACGCTCTCGAAAAACAGGGCTATCCGATTGCCCATGCGGATTCTGAAGCGGAAGCGGAAGAACTCATGCAGGAGCAGGAATTTGGCCTGGCGCTGGTGAACCTGAAATCGAACGGCCATGTACGCGGGCTGGATATGCTTGAATGGATCAAGGAAAATACGCCTTCGACGGATGTGATCCTGGTGACATCCTATGCTCACCTCGAATCCTCAATCAACGCGTTGAAAATGGGCGCTTATGACTACCTTGTGAAACCGGTCAACATCACCGAAGTTGTGACTCGCGTTAACCGCTGCATGAAGGAACGCCGGGAAGCCTCAGAACGGCTGCAGGTGATCAGCCAGATTGAAATGATGCTCAACCAGCTTCGCGCTGCGCTGGAACCGGAAAGCGATGACCGCCTGGGACATGACCAGATCATTGAAACCCCCAACATCATCGTCGATCGGCGCAAGCGGATGGTGGTTCAGAACGGTGAGCCGATCTCACTCAGCCCCACCGAATTTGATATGCTGGATTACCTCGTCTCCAATGGCGACCGGGTGGTCAGCGCTTCGGAATTGATCCGGGCCGTGCAAGGTTATGAGATGGACGAGATGGATGCCCGCCCAATCGTGCGGGTGAATGTCCGGCGGCTGCGGCAGAAAATAGAAGAGGATACGGCCAACCCGCGCCATATCCTCACTGTCCGTTCTCGTGGTTATCGTTTTGCTGCCTAAGGCAGCGGGCTTATCAATCCCAACCGTAACTAATATAGTCGTGACAGGGTCTGAGTTCGTCATTGACCGTGACGTACCATCCATCCTGCCTGGATTCAAGATTAGTATTCCAGGTGGATGATTGGGCGTTGAGCAGCTTGACAGCCTCAGCGCGGGAGGCCTGCCAGGTGAACCAGGGGGATGATTCAGCGGTTTGGTAGGTTGGATCATCTGCATATTGGCAAGCCAGAAGTCCGCCCAGTTCCTCTTTTAAAACATTCGGCAAGGCGGGATCCTTGAATGCCTCGACCAGGGGTGGAATGGCATCATAGGAGAGCGAATAGAGATACCGGGTGTCCAATCCGGCGTAATCGCTTTGCCCATCATCATTGATCGCCTGGGTGAGGTTCTGTTCCACAATAAAGCGATCCAGATTGACAACATTGACTGTGACGCCAAAGCCGAAGATGAACAGGATCACCGCGAGAGGCAGCCTGTACATCCGGCGGGTCAGTTCCAGCACAGCCGCAACCAAAAGCAGAATTCCCAGCCAGAAAATGAAGATATGCGTAATGGTCCGCAGGCGGGTGAAGCTATAGACGGCTTCATAGAGGGACAGCCGGGTGTGAGCGGAGACCAGCATGACTCCCACCTGCGCCATCAACAGCAATCCCAATCCGGAGAAGAGCCAGGTCTGAGTTTTGCCTTCGCGGGTGGTTTCCTGGCTGAGGGTATAGAACAGCGCCAGGCTGATCACAGCCACCGCCACCAGCTCGAAGAAGCCGCGCACGGCGTATTCCGAATAGGTGAATCCTTCGGCGGTGATATTGTCGGTGCCGCCAAAGAGATAGGTGAACTGCAGGAGCACGAAGCTGAGGAACAGCAGGTTGACCGCGCCGAGGATGATGCCCGATTCGATCATACCGAGGAAAGGCTTGATCATCGGTTTTTCAACCGGGCCGGTTTCCAGCTTGCCGCTCTCGACCAGGCCATAATAGTATCCACTCAGCAGGATGTAGGCGATGATGATGATGTAGGTCAGCCGGAAGAGCGTTTCACCCAGATTTTCAATTTTGAACAGGTCCCTGATGGATTGGAGATGGGCGTTGAACACCGGGTCAGCGGAAGCCAGCAGACTGGCGAAGATGATGACCACCGGGATTGCAAGGAGGATGCCGCGCAGATAGGGGGCGAATTTGTTTGGTTTCTTCGATGCAGCAAGCGACTTTTCGATATTATCGCTGGTCTCTCCGGGAATCTCTTCCATCGGATCGTTGCTTTTGGGCTTCGTCTTGGAGAAGAACAGAATTGCTCCGGCGAAGAGCATGACCCCGAATTTCAGGGTGCTGAAAAGGTAGTCTTTCAAATTGAACTGAATCCAGGTGCCTTTCAGAAAGGTCAGCGCGAACAGGGTTACACAGCCCAGGGTGATGAGCGCGTTGGTGGCATTGGTGAAAGGCTCAGTCCGGAAAGCGGTCATCCCCGCGAAATAGAGGATTGGGGCCAGCAAAATATAGGTGGTCCAGGGGATGCTAACCTTTTCCAGCCAAAGGGGGATCAGCCCGCCCAGCAGGGCGATGATGACGAAGATGAAGAAATTGATGCCCCCGGGTTGTTTCCAGAAGAGCTGGTCAAAGCTGAATGCCGCCGCCAGGGCCAGCACCCAAAATAGATTTCGATATTTGAATTTCATGCCTTACTCCTTTTCCATGACTGTGAAGCCAGGTTATGTGATCCAGCTGTGAAAATGGTCGGGATCAGGTCATCAATGCTCTAGCGTAGTGGGTTGAGGCTGTCAAAAACTATCGAAACGGGTAAATGAGGAAATGATAGGAAAGTTGGGTTTGATCCCCCGTTGGGTAGCCTGTAAGGATTGTTTGATCTCTTTTTTCCGGAGGTCACGCTTCCAGGGTGCCTTTTTTATGTCTGGCCAATAGGGTCACTTTCCAGGTTGACAATGGGGAAGAGTATGTTCGCCTTATCCCGCATTGCGTGCCACCTTCCCCCTTGGGGGGAAGGCTTAAAATATTTGTAGGTCACGCTTCCAGGGTGCCTTTTTTATGTCTGGCCAATAGGTTCACTTCCCAGGTTGACAATGGGGAAAAGTATGTTCCCCTCATCCGGCACTGTGTGCCACCTTCTCCCCCAAGGGGGAAGGCTTAAAAAATTTGTAGGTCACGCTTCCAGCGTGACTTTTTGTATCCGATAATTTTCCTCATCAAGTTGAAATTGGGCAAAATTACCTTCCAAATCAGAGTGAACCCATTCTCTTATAATAACTTTCATGTATACTATTAGCAACTAAATGTCTTAATGTTAAATTAGGAGAAACGATGAAGAAAGTTGTGATAGTAACAGACAGCACTGCTTATCTGCCCCAGGAGATCATTGACGAACTGGGTGTCACCGTGGTCCCCCTGACCCTGCATTGGGACGGCGAGAATTTTCGGGATGGCGTGGATATCCGGGCTGAGGAATTTTACGAACGTTTAGCCCATTCCGAATCCATTCCCACCACCAGCCAAACCACGGTGGGTGAGTTTGTTTCTGTTTTCAAATCGCTGCTGGATCAGGATTATGCCGTTTTGGCGCTGCCGATCTCCAGCGGAATCTCGGGTACAGTCGAATCGGCTTTCCAGGCCAAGCAGGAATTTATTGGACAGCCGCTGGAGGTTGTGGATACCAAGCTGGTCTCCATGGCTCTGGGCTTTATGGT
>CAYUSC010000038.1:16294-22717 GCA_964447265.1 uncultured Candidatus Brevefilum sp. | reverse complement strand
AGTATTTGCGGATTCAAATAATAATTCGCCCGTTCGGATATCATAAACATCAGGCCAAAGTCTTCTGTAACCACCTAAATTTTCCCAGAGCGTAATGAAGTGTTCACGATAAATCCAGGTTCCTGAGCGCGGGAGATAACTATCCAAGTCGAAATGAACAGGCATCTCATCTCGTGGTGTGGCAATTGCCCCCCATAATTTACCATCAATCCAATTACCCAAATCATCCTTGCTCACGATGTAATATTCAAGAAAAATCTGCTCACCATCATCTGTCATCCCTAAAACATCAAGAGTGTCTTGACCTAACTCATATAAATTCGCCGTTGTGCTTGAACCGTAGTCATTCATGTAAAATTTTGCGCGGAAATCAAACGCTATGACAAGCTGTTGATCGGTGATCGTCAGTGTGGTCAGATCCAAATCCCGGTAATGGACGGCGAAACGAGACCCCACGGAGATCGTGGTTGTCTGAAGAATACGCATGGTATTTTCACCAGCCCGGTATGGCGCATAAAACGCAACAGTATCATTTGCAATGGCATAAGCCGGAAGCGTCATCTCTGTCACATTGAGATCCTGATCCACCAGAAATCCCTGGGTCATCAGGTCGTTCAGACAAACCAACTGCCCTTGCCAGCTCCAATTACAAAAGACGGGGTCTTCTTCGTCAAATGGGATTTCAATCGAGGAGACGCCACCCCCCGGCAAGAGTTTATACAACATCCCGCCAATCTGGAAAAAGAGCACCTTATCTTCCGACATGATCGGCCTGGACCAGGTACTGATCGGGCCAGGAGTGAGCGCCGAGATGTCATAGACATCGTCCGTGGTTAAGTTTTGCATCAGAAGGGGAGAGGTGTTTTCAGGATCATTGCTGCCGAAAATGGCCACAACCGCATCCTCACCAAAATATGACATTTCCTCCACATCAACATGATAAGGCTGATCCGTTGGCTGGGGTTGCGGCGTCCAGGTCGGATGCGCCATTGCTTCCGTGGAATTCGCAAAAAGGCTGCCCAGCGACGAACAGGATTGCAGGGTTAATGTCAGGAGGAGCAGGATTCCTATCCCATAGCGTTTCAGGCTCATATTTTTCATCATCATCTCACAACCAATCGTTGTTGGCCGCTTAATCTTCGACCAGGTTTCCGGACCTCATGTGATAGACCACATCCATTTTCGGTAAAATAGCCAGGTCATGGGTGGCAATCACCACGCAGTAACCATCCCGATGCGCAATGCTGACCAGAATATCCACAATGTTCTGGCTGTTCTCTTCATCCAGGTTGCCTGTCGGCTCATCCGCCAAAAGCAGGTTGGTATCCATCGAGAGCGACCTTGCAATCGCCACCCGCTGCTGTTCCCCACCCGAAAGCATCCCCGGGAACCGGTCCAGCACGGAATCGGGCAAAGCCACGCGGGTGACCAATTCTTTGGCCTTATCCCGCGCGGGTTTCCCTCTGAAGCCCCGCAATTCCATAGGGAGGGTGATATTCTCGGAAACCGTCAACAATGGCAGCAACCTGAAACTCTGATAGATCATGGCCGCGCTTTCCAGACGGTAACGGGAAAGATTCATCTTAGATGTGGATTCCTGCTTGAAAAGAACCTCACCTTCGTCCGGGACATCCAGCCCACCCAGCAATGACAGCATGGTGCTCTTGCCGCTGCCGGATTTACCCACAACGGCATAAACTTTTCCTGCCTCAAATTCGCAGGAGACACCATTCAACACCCGGTTGGTCTGATACCGGCTCTGATAACTGAAAGAGACATCCTTAACTTCTAATAGTGACATCGGTTCCTCCTCAATCCTTATCCGAAAGGATTGCCAGCAGATTCCTGCTGTTCATGATTCCAATGGATAGCGCACTGCCCACAAAATAACAAGCGATGAACCCCAGAATTAGCCAGAGGTGCAGCGTGATGAATGGCCCTCGGAGCGCTCGCCAGGCCCCCATCCCCAGGCCCACACCGATCAGACAAAGCAGACTCTGCTCCAGGAAAAAGCTCATAAAAGTGACGAGAGTTGAAGCGCCCATCCCCCGCAGGGTCGCCAATTCCATCCGGCGGCTGATCACCAGCAGATAGGAGACCACAAAAGCGATCACACCTACCAGCAGATACAGGAAGGGGTAAAGGGTGTTGACATAACGGATTTGCTGCTTCAGCCCGGCGACAGCGTTATTGAAGATCGCATCATCCAGGACAATGAAGGTGCGCAGCTTCCCAATTTTATTCACCTGTGAGTAACCATAATCGCTCAAATAGTCTTTAAGCTGACTCAATGATTTGGTTTCCTTCAATTTGAAGGTGGCACTGTCGAAATCAATCGCATAGAGCTGATCCATTTGCTCTTCGGTGGTTGCGTAGCCCTCTTCAAAGGTGAGCGTTGTCGGTTCATCCGTCCGCTGGCCTTCATCCCAGATCAAACTGGTATCAAACATCATATAGAGCGGGATATAAACCGTCTCCATGATTCCTTGCTGTTCGAAACTGCCCACAAGCCGCAAATCGAAATAGTCCAGTTCATCGCCCCCACGAGCCGTGCGTCCCCCATTTGCAGTCTCCAGAGAAATCCGGACCACATCTCCCAAAGACGCATCGAGACGGTCCATTAATTTCGTAGAAATGAACGCATTTACAATCCCCGATTCAGTTGGCGCCTCGGCAAAGAAGGAATCGTCATATCCTTCCAAATAAGTGACAGGGACCTCTTCGAGATAGTAGAAGTCCGGCGAATTTTGGAAATCATTTGTGGCGATGACCCTAATCCCCACGCCCTCCCGTCCAAATTTTCCCCAGAAATTATCTATCGCAAAACTATTGGTCGGAACAGTCAGCGGCGGGATATCCTCCACCGTGCCATCGGCATGAATGGGCGTACTCGAATACAGTGCGGCTTTATCAAGGGAGACGGAGAGCGAATCAATCGCACCTGAGCGATACATATCCATAACCAATTGAGCGTCAATAACCTGGCCACCGACCTGTTTCCCCTTGATATCCGTAAAGCGGCCGGTGAGAGTCGTATTCTCATAAATATCTTCCAACTGCTGTTGGTAGCTGGCCGTCGTTGTCGAAAGCTGCCCCAGGAAGAAGATCACTGTGAGCGCCAGCAACGGTACGACGGTCGTCCGGGTGCCGCCCCGCAGGATGGATAATATCGCATACTTCCCACTGCCGCCCCCAAGGTGAGAAGTTTTCCTTTCCCTTCGGGGACCGGTCGCCTTTTGTTTCTTTGACCGGGTGACCTGGAACGCGATGGTCAGGAAAACCAGACAGGAGAGCAGCGCGATCCCAAAAATAATCAAACCAAAATTAAGGAAAAATGTCAGATCGAGTTGAGGTGCAAATTCAAGCACACGGGTGATGCTCAGATTGCCATTGCTGTAACGGCCGTCAATCAAGGTCTGACTCAGGGCCGCTTCCTCCACCAGTTGGAGAACGCGATCGTGGAATTTATAACCCACCCAGGATCCAACCAGCGTCGCAACCAGGGCGATCACCCCCGCACTAAGCAGGAAGTAACCGCTGACCCAGGGTTTGCCCGCCCCCAACATAAGCAGGCTCTCCCCTGTTTCACGCTGCCGGTAGACAAAGATATACCCAAAGAAGATCAGCACAGCCAGCTCCACGACAGCGACGATCGCTGTCAGGATTTTGGCAATATTCAGGATGGTGATGAAGGGGACCGCCACATCAGAATAGCCCTGGTCATATACCGTCAGAGTAAATCGGCCATCCATCAATTGGGCAACCCGAAGGGTGAAATCACCTGCTTCGTCGTTGCGGACGACTGCCTGACCGACAGTGTAGCCAATTGGCAGGGTTGTGGCAGGCACACCCACAGACCCGGGAATATAGACATACCATTCCTTACCTTTTACGGTATTGATGATGCCAACAATTTTAAATTCCGCCTCATTGCGGAAACCACTTCCCGCCCAATAATAGGGGCTTTCGCCAGTCTCATCGGCATCGGTAAAACCAATCGTGATCGTATCGCCGATGGTCTTTTCCAATCGGGTAGCCACAAATTCAGGGATGATGACCACCCGATCACCATTTTCATACTCCTCTGCGGTGAACTCCCGCCCCTCCAGCAGATATTCCTCTTCCTGGTGGAAAGGATAAAGGCTCATCAAATCATCCGTGCTATTGACCAGGATGAAGTTCTGGCTGACCTCTAATGTTTTTCCTGCATTTTCATAAACTTCAGGGAGATCATAACTGATGCCTGTATCAGTTTCCACAGTAATATCCTGAATCAAAGGGATATCAATCCCATTGGCTTCGGCGGCAGCATTTTCATGAACAGCGGGACTCACAATGCCATAAGGAGACCAATCGATATAGGCTATGCCTGAAATGACATAGTAACGGTCGCTCTCGAGAGCGCCGTAACCCGTTTGCAAAATGATCAAATCCTCATCTTGAACGAAACTTGAATAGAGGCTTCGGGCAACAACGGCTGTATAGGCGTTATAGCTAGTGTTATAGGTCACTCTGCTGATGACCAGCAAAGCGGGTTGGAACGTTTGGGTAACTTTGTCGTCCCGCTTAAAACCATCAATATAGCCAAAATAACGGGAGGTTTGATCCCAAAGCAGCGTTGCCGGGTCATTCTCCACCCCCGATAGGTCCAAATTCGCCAGATCCTCCGCCATTTCGGGGTCAGATACAAGGTCCTCGGGATAACTCTGACCAATATATTCAATCAGTCCGATGGTCTTATAAAAATCATCCGCATCATCGAGGAACTGCCGAATGGACGCCCAAACGCTGACCCCCAGGGAGAGCGTCAAAGTCAGCGCAAAAATCAACAGTGTAAAAAGGAGGGTTTTCCCTTTGGTACGGACAAGGCTGAGTAGACTATTACGAATGAGCACCATACCTCCCTTTGCACCGCCATGAGGATTAACCCACCGGGCAGTCATTCAACCCAACCCCGCCACTCCTCATAGCCATATAGGGTATATCTGATCCATGGAATTATCAATGGAACATCCATGTGTCTGAATGCGGCTTCATTCTAACATGGCGTATGTTCCAGAAAACTAATTCCGGAATGAATTAAGTGTTAATTTTATTTATGAAGTGAATAATTGATTCAACCCAACAGAATCAGAAAACACATTATGAAGCTGGCGACTTTAAGTTTCTTCTCCGATTAGTGGGCTGATTAGAGATAGACCCCATTCAGGTTAGCCCTCAGTGAATATCGTCTGACGGTCCAAACTGCCGCGATTATACCAAACTTCGATTTTCTGTCAAATGGCCCGTTAATCTCGCTATTTCAGGCAATAGCCTGTTATCAACACCTATCTCCGAAGACCAACCTCTGCCCTTTCCCCTACCCCAGTACCATTTTTCCTTGATTTCGTCATTTCCCCTGCTGTCGTGACCATTATCCCGTATAATTCATGATACCGAGGAACTTATGACCGCAGTTGATGAGATCAAATCCAGGCTGGACATTGTGGATATTGTCTCGGAAACGGTGAAATTGCGCCATTCCGGGAAGAATTACACGGGCTTTTGTCCTTTCCACGCCAACACGAAGACCCCGGCCTTCGTGGTCTTCCCTGATTCTCAGACCTGGCGCTGTTTTGGGCAATGCAACGAAGGCGGCGACCTGTTCAATTTCGTGATGAAGCGCGAGGGCTGGGATTTCCAGGAAACCCTCCGCCATCTGGCGGACCGCGCCGGCGTCACCCTCCATGAATACACCCCCGAACAGCAGGAACAGGTCGAGGAGAACGAACACCTGCGCGAAGTCCTGAGCATGGCGGCCACTTTCTTCCAACACCAACTGCGGAACACGCCGGCGGGCAAGGAAGCCCTGGCATATCTCTACAATCGCAAGCTGACCGATGAAACCATCGACGCTTTCGCCCTCGGCTACGCCCCTGATTCCTGGGACACGCTCACCCAGTATATGGCCTCTCGCAACATCAGCGAGCAGGACCTGCTGGATGCCGGGCTGGTTTCCCAGCGGGATTCAGGCGGCGTGTATGATAAATTCCGCCACCGTCTGGTCATCCCAATCCGCGATGAGCGGGGGAAGATGGCCGGTTTTGGCGGCCGCGTCCTCCGCAAGGAGGACATTCCAAAGTACCTCAACTCGCCCAAGACAGCCCTCTTCGATAAAGGTCGCTTGCTCTATGGGCTGGATATGGCCCGCCGAGAGATCCGAGCCAAGGATCAGGTCGTGATCGTGGAAGGCTATCTGGACGTGATCGGCCCATACCAGGCCGGTTTCAAGAACTGCGTCTCACCGATGGGTACCGCCCTGACCGAGGACCAGTTCAGGCTGATCAAGCGCTATTCCCGGCGGATAGTCCTGGCGCTGGACCCGGACGCGGCCGGTGAGAAAGCCACCCTGCGCGGCCTGCAAACAGCCCGCGAGGTGATGGA
>CAYUSC010000038.1:0-16194 GCA_964447265.1 uncultured Candidatus Brevefilum sp. | reverse complement strand
TGATTGAGGATGTCAAGGGCAGTGTGGAGCGCGAAGCCTACCGCCAGCAATTGGCCCGGCTCCTGAAGGTGGATGAGCGCGCCCTGGTGCGCCAGGCCGCCGGCGGTACAGTCCATCCCCGCCGACGCACCTATCACCAGATGCCGCAGGTTTCGGGCGTCACCTCTCCGCTGACCAACACTCACCGCCAGTTGGAAGAAAACTGCATCAAAGGATTAGTGAGTGATCCAACCCTGGTACATTTCGTGGATCGGACCCTGCGCAGCATGGAACTGATCTGCTTAAACGGTGAAGATTTCACCCAGACTGACTTTCGCGAACTTTTCAAAATCGTCACTGAAGCCCTGGGCCAGGACGACGAAGACCCGGCGGAATTTGTTCGCACTCGAATCCCGGATGAAATGCAGGATACCTTCCTGATCGAAGCGGACCAAAATCCCTATCCGGATTGGCGCTTGCAGGCCAACGCCCCCATCCTGGAGAGCCTGCTGAATGACTTCATCCGGCTCCGGCGCATCCGGGTGGATGAAGGCCTGGAGCAGATCACCTTCCTCCAATCCCAAATGGGCAATGAGGATGAAGAAACTCCGCCGCAGGATTTTGGTAAGCTCGCCCTAGAGTTCATTCAGGCCCGTGCCAAACTGGACCGCGCCTTGCAACTAAATCGTTCACAAGGGAAACAGTGAATGACCGTCCCGTGTTAAAATAAACACGTGACCAATTGAATCGAGAACATTAAAGCCTTGTAAAAAGCGATTATTACGAAAGATAAGATGACCACCAAGCCAGCAGATCCAGAAGAGGATAACCAGGAAGAGCAGTTTTCCGAGGACGCAGTCCCGGTTGATGATGCCGCTTCCCTGTCATCCATCCTGACCTCAACAGATGACCCGGTCCGGCTCTATCTCCGCGAGATCGGCCGCATCGACCTGCTTGAGGCGGATCATGAATTCTGGCTGTCCAGCCGAATGAAGGCCCAGGAACATCTGCAAACGATCCAGAAATCTCTTTCGAAGGATGAGGTGACAGAATCCTCAACCCCGAACACCCTGGTGGTCCTTGCCATCTGCGATGAGCTGGTCAAGCTCTGCAAGACCGTTAAACGAGAAACCAAGAAGCAGGACGTGACCCACCCGGATTTCGTCCTGACCCTGGCCGAAGCGCAAAGCCTGCGCAACTCCTGGGATATTAAAGAGCCTTCTTATATGCGCGCTTTTCTGGATCAGGAATTCTGGCTGCGGAATAAAAAGCCAGGTGATCTGATCCGGGCAATATTTGATGTTTACCTTGACTTCTACCTGCTGCCGCCAAAACTGGGCATGCAGCTTCTTGAAACCCTGCGGGATAAGCCGCGGATGCCCGAACTTGATTTCTTCCAGGAAAACATGCCGGAAGAGGATGAAATTGCCGCCAGTTTTGCGGCGATCTCCTTCCTGGAAGAGGAATCCAACCAGGCCATCATCCGGGCGAATTTGCGCCTGGTCGTAAGCATCGCCAAGCGGTATATGAACCGCGGCATCTCTCTGCTGGATTTGATTCAGGAAGGCAATATGGGGCTGCTGCGGGCAGTAAAGAAGTTTGACCCCACCCTCGGATTCAAATTCAGCACCTACGCAACCTGGTGGATCCGCCAATCAATCAGCCGCCATATCGCCGAAAACGCCCGAACGATCCGTATCCCGGTTCACATGTACGAGTCCATCTCCCGTATCATCCGCATCCAGCGCAATCTGATGCAGGAATTTGGGCGGGAACCCACTCTTGAAGAGATCTCCCTCAACTCTGATTTCATGGATGAGGAAATGGCTGAATCCATCCGAAAAACACAGGCTGCCAATGATCCCCTCAATGAAGACCAGATGCTGGCCTGGGATGACGCCACCAACAAAGTGAAGAACATTCTTAAGACTGCTGAGGAACCGGTTTCGCTGGAAAGGCCGGTTGGCGATGAAGATAACAGCACCCTGGCCGATTTCATCGAAGACCAGGACGCCGCAGCGCCGTTGGATGCCGCTGCCAAAGAGATCCTCCGCGAACAGGTTCAAAATTCTCTCTCCTCCCTCTCAGATCGGGAGCGCCAGGTGTTGGAATTGCGCTTTGGTCTGAATGACGGCAAAGACCACACCCTGGAGGAAGTCAGCCAGTTCTTCGGCGTCACGCGGGAACGCATCCGCCAGATTGAAGCCAAAGCCCTCCGCAAATTACGCCACCCCAGCCGGAGCAGCGACCTGCGCGAATTCCTATCCTGACCCTTAGGAAACCCATGCACACACAAGAACCAATTTCATATCCACAAGCCCGGGACGGCAACCGCTCGCTCTGGGATGAACTCACGCCCGTTCACCTCCGCTCCTACGGGGTGGATCGCTTCCTGGCGGGTGAGCGTTGGCTGCCCAAACGGATCCTCGAAGAAGTCGGCAGCGTTCAGGGTAAATCCCTGCTGCACCTGCAATGCCATTTCGGCCTGGATACGCTGGCCTGGGCCAGGGAAGGCGCGTTGGTCACGGGGGTGGACTTTTCCCCCGCCGCCATCCAAGCTGCTCAGGAACTCTCCAAAGAGGCGGAGCTGCCTGCCCGGTTCATCTGTTCGGATATTTATGATCTATCCAAGGTGCTGGATGGTCAGTTTGACATCATCTTCACCTCTATCGGGGTGATCTGCTGGTTGAAGGACCTGAATGCCTGGGCCAGGATCATCGCCGACCACCTCAAACCTGGCGGTTCCTTCTATATCATGGAAGGGCACCCGCTGATCACCACCTTTGATGAGCGCGGAAAATACGAGTTCAGTCTGTCCTACTTTCACAATCCCGCGCCGTATATCTGGGACGATGAAGGCCCCGATTATATGGATGGCGCTTACATCGTCAAAAATCCCAGCTTTGAATGGCAATGGGCGGTCAGCGACATCATCAATGCCGTTATCGGGGCCGGATTGAAGCTGGATTTCTTCCACGAATTCCATGCGCTGGAGGACCCTGTCTTCCCGGAAATGGTGATACAGGAGAGCGGCCTCTACACCTATCCCGATATGCCGGTGCCATTGCCGATTGTCTTCTCCCTGAAAGCGCACAAGGAGCAATAGGAACAGATGAACGACCAGGGACCTTTGTATGAACGCATTTATGAGATGGTCCGGCGGATTCCGCCTGGCCGGGTGACCACCTATGGCCGGATTGCGGCTTTGGTCGGCGGCTGCACGGCCCGGATGGTGGGTTATGCCATGGCCGCCCTCAAGCGGGGCACTGCGCCGGATGTCCCCTGGCAGCGGGTAATCAACGCCAAAGGCAAAGTCAGCGTTCATGGCGACGGGATCGGAAATGCCATTCAACGCGATATTCTGGAACAGGAGGGGGTCGTTTTTGACACCGATGGCCGGGTGGATTTTGAGCGGTTTGGCTGGCTTGGCCCGGAAGAAGCGTATTAATCACCTCGCAGCGCATGTGACAGATTGCAATTGATACACTATTTGGTGCGCTCAAAACCGGAGCGCACCCTACGGGTCATCTGCCGCAGACTTGTTCAATAACCAACTAATACTTCAATTAAACGCATGGATGATAAAATACGGATACTCTGACAGAGACAAGCACCATTTTTTGACCCTACCTCCGGTTTCTTTCCAGAGAAAATTATAAGGTTGATGAATACCAAGGCCCAAGGAGAGAACATCTTGCCTGACCTGAAATTAATCTATCAAAGCGAAGCCGAACGTTACCAGGCTCTCGTCGGCCGGGAGGATTACCAACGTAACCTGCTGCCGGCCATCCTCTCCGCGGACAGCCTGGAAGGCAAGGACGTGATCGAGCTGGGCGCGGGCACCGGACGAGTGAGCTGCCTGATCCTCCCCCATGTAAAAAATCTGGTGATCTCCGACATCTCCTATCACATGCTGGTTTACGGGCGGGACCGGCTGGCCGCGCTCGAACAAAAGAACTGGTCCGCCACTTTGGAATCTCACCTGGCCCTTCCCTTTGCAAGTCATTGCGCCGATGTGATCATCGCCGGATGGAGCTTTTGCTATGCCGCCCTTGACTCCGAGGTGAACTGGCAGCCCGCCCTGGAACGCGCCCTGGTTGAGGTGGAAAGGGTACTGCGCCCCGGGGGCAAGCTGATCCTGATCGAATCCCTGGGTACCGGCCATAAATATCCGCAGGCCCCGGATGTGCTGGTGGATTATCTCAAATATCTGGACCTCCACGGGTTTATCCCCGATTGGATCCGCACCGATTATTGCTTCAAAGACCAGGAAGAAGCCGCCGAGTTAACCACCTTCTTCTTTGGCGATGATCCCATGCCCATGTGGGAGACCCCCGAGGGCGTGATCGTGCCGGAATGCACCGGAATCTGGTGGAAGACCTTCTGAAGGTAAACTTTCACGAAATTAAAAATAAAGCGGTGCCAGGTTATCAGCACCGCTTTTGTTATTTCATCTGTTTCTGATTTTACTCTATCATCCCGTACCGCCTGAGGGCCGTCTCCAGGATCATATTGACCAATTCAGTGTGCTCCACGCCTTCGGCCGCCGCTTCCATGACGATGTCTGAAATGCCGGGGGAAAGACCGGGCAATGGGTTAATCTCAAGGATATAGGGCTTCCAATTTTCTTTGGCGTTCAACCTGAAATCCACCCGGGCCACATCCAGCGCCCCGGTCACCCGGAACACAGCCGCGGCCAGCCAGTTGAGTTCATCCACCATATCGTCGTCCAGCGGCGCCGGACAAAGGTAGGTCAATTGGTCGGCCAGGGCGACCTTGAGTCGGTTGGCATAGACTGCGTCCGTTTCCAGGTAGTCGGTCAAGTCCACTTCCATGGGCGGGAAGAAGCGTAAACCCGCCTGGATGCGGGGGGCGTCTTCATCATGGGGCAGCCGTCGCGCAACCGGCCCGAGTAGGTTGCCAACCATGCCCACGGTCACCTCGCGGCCTTCAATGAAGGTCTCGACCAGGGCCGCCTGATGATAGCGTTCATTGATCAGCGCGACTCGTTCCCGCAATTCCTCCTCGGAATTCACAATCGACTTGGCCGAAACGCCCATCCCCGTGCCTTCCCGGCTGGGTTTGACAAACAGGGGGAAATTCATTTTAGGGTCCAGAGGCTCATCCACTCGCTCAAATGTCTGGAAATCCGGTGTTGGCAGGTCATGATAGGCTAAAACACGCTTGGTCATCGGTTTATCCAGCCCCAGTGCCAAACACAGCACCTTGGAGCCAGTATATGGAATTTGCAGTTTTTCCAGGATCGCAGGAACCTGCGCTTCTCTGGCATCCCCAAAATGGCTTTCACAAATATTGAAGCAGATATCCGGGTTGTACTTCCGAACGGTATCCACGATGGTGATATCTCCTTCGAGAAATTCACACTCATGGCCGCCGGCGCGGATCGCTTCAACCAAAGCCTGGATGGTTTTTTCGCTATCCAGGTCATCCCATTGGTCAGCAGGCATTCCCTCCCAATGGGGGGCATTAACCTTCAAGTTCGCTAAAAGCGCAACTCTAAACTTATTCATCTTTCTTAGGGGTCTCCTATAAAAAAGGGGGTTGAATAATTAAATTATAACTGTTTTCTTCTTTCTACATTGCATTAATTCACGCGAACTCATTTGCAAGGTCTTTATCAAAACTGAATTTTGACCATTTATGATAAATACACTTTACAAAAAGGCCTAAACTATGATCCTCAACAGCCGATTTTACGAACAAGAAACGAAAACCAAGCCATCCACCGAACCATCTGCGTTCGAACAGAAGTGGAATCAGATTCTGGGTCAATTGAATCCCATCTCGCTGGAACAATCGGTCAACGCAAAACTGATGAAACGGACCGATACTAAATTCGTCTTCCCCAGCATCCTCCTCCCGGCAATTTTGGATAACCTTAAATCCGTCTACCGAATCCTGGAAGTGGATGATCATGTCCGTTTACAGCATTATCAGACGCTTTACTTCGACACCCCGGATTTCCAGCTCTATCAGCAGCACCATAATGGACAGCGCGACCGGTTTAAATTGCGGGTGAGGTCCTACCTTAATTCAGATATCAACTATTTGGAAGTTAAGAAAAAAGACAACCATAATGTCACCCGGAAATCCCGGGTGGAAACGCCCTTCCCGCTGAACGGACAATCCTCGGATATCCAAGCTTTCCTCAAAACCACTTTCCCGCTATCCAATATGCCCATGGTGCCCAAGATCACGAACCAGTTTTACCGGATATCCCTGGTGAGTCGGATGGATGCCGAACGTCTCACGCTGGACCTGAACTTGCGATTCTTCAGCCCCTCAGGAAATTTCTCCATCCCCGGGATTGTGATCGCTGAGATCAAACAGCCTCATTTTTCGCTCCATTCACCCTTTATTGCGGAAATGCGAAATTCCGGTTTCCGCCCAACATGCTTCAGCAAATACTGCATTGGGGTTGCCCTGGCTTATCCTCACCTTAAGCGGAATGCCTTCAAACCTCTGCTTCTGAATTTGGAAAAACTCGTATTAGGAGGAAGTTTTTAATGGAAAACATTGGCAGCCTTTCATTGGCTTTGTTTATTGATCTGGTCGTTTCCTGTATCATCGTGCTGGGGATCTATTTCCCCACGGAAAAGGACAAAGGTTATGTCCTTTCCTTCTTCGCTTTCAATATCAGCATTTTTCTGATTGCGACCCTTTTCAGCGAGGTTGAGATCAGCCTGGGTCTCGGATTTGGCCTTTTCGCCATCTTCTCGATCCTCCGCTATCGGTCCGATCCGCTTCCTGTGCGCGAGATGACATATCTTTTCATCCTAATGACTCTGCCGGTCATTGACGTCATCATGCTGGAAGAAAACATGATCATTGAGACAGTGATCGCGAACCTGGCCATCCTGGCGGTCTTCTTCGTTGTTGAGAAAACGATGGGTCTGCGCTATGAAATGCGCAAATCCATCACCTATGAAAAGATCGAATTGATCAAACCAGAGCATTACGAGGCCTTGCTGGCGGATCTGCGCGAACGTACCGGTCTGCCAATCAAACGCTGCGAAATCGGCCGGATAGATTTCCTGCATGATGTTGCGGAAATAAAAATTTTCTATCAATCCGAAAATGGGAAATCGGTTCTTAACGCCCGGAAGGGATAATGTTCAAGAAACTGCTTTACTTACTGGTAACACTTACAACTCTCCTGGCAATGTCAGGCTGTGCTAACCTCACCCAGCCTGACAGCCAGACCAGCGGGAATTCAACGGATTCGGAAAGCACTGACACCAACACCGCTCGTCCGGAAGGATGGATTGAAGCCAGCCACGGCGACGATGTTGACCCGGACTACGACATCGTATTTCCGCAGGATGAAGTCAACCGGATTGATATCACCATAACCGAAGATAATTGGGATGCCATGCTGGCTGATATGACCAGCCTATACGGTGAATTTGGCCAGGGCAGTGGAACAGCGAACCGCCCCGCCGCTGACCGTCAAAATGGCGTCCAGGCTAATCCCCAAAATCTACCTAATCAAGTTCCCGGCAACCCCCAGGATGTTGGAGCGGGCCCCACCTTACCGCAAAATTCCCCCGAAGATGCGCAAATGCCCAACGCAGGTGGTGGGGTCCCCGCCGGCATCCTGACAGCCGATTCCACCAACCCCATATGGGTCACAGCCACAATTTCCTTCGAAGGCGAAACCTGGGACTATGTCGGCATCCGTTTAAAAGGCAATTCCTCATTGAAAACCGCTTGGTCATCCGGCAACCTCAAGCTCCCCTTCAAGCTGGACTTTGACCAATTTGAAGACGAGTACCCCGAGATTAATAACCAACGCTTCTTCGGGTTCAAACAACTCACCTTATCCAGCAACTTCAATGACAATTCCTATCTGCGCGAAAAGGTGACGGCGGACATCTTCCGGGAATTCGGCGTTCCTGCAGCCCACACCGCCTTCTATGAGGTCTATGTTGATTATGGTGAAGGGCCGGTCTATTTCGGCCTGTACACTATGGTGGAAGCGGTTGAAGATACCGTGATTTCGGAGCAGTTCGCCAGCAATGAAGGCAATCTCTACAAACCGGAAGGCAGCGGCGCAACATTTGCCGAAGGCAGCTTTGACGAGACCGCCTTTGATAAAGAGACCAATCAGGACGAGGATGATTACACCGACATCGAATCTCTTTACGCCGTTCTGCATGATGAAACCCGCCTGACCGATCCCGCATCCTGGCGTAAGGCTTTGGAAGCCGTCTTGGATGTTGACACCTACCTGCGCTGGCTGGCCGTCAATACCGTTGTTCAGAACTGGGATACTTACGGCAATATGAGCCATAACTATTTCCTCTATACCGACCCCGAGGACGGCCTGATCACCTGGATCCCCTGGGACAACAACCATGCCCTCGATGGGAGCGGTAAGAGCAAGGCCCTCTCGCTCAGCCTGGATGAGGTCACAGATGAATGGCCGTTAATCCGTTATCTGATGGATGATCCCTTATACCGGAATCAATACAATATTTATGTGAGCGCTGTGGTGAATACAGTCTTCGTGCCGGATGAGATGGCGCAAACCTATCAGTACTATCACGACCTCATCAGCGCTTCTGCATTGGCCGAAACGGATGACGCCACCATGCTGACCTCGAAGGAAGCCTTTGAAAACAGCGTGGAAGAACTGATCAACCAGGTCAACAGCCGATATGATGCTGTCCAGGCCTATTTACGAAATTAGATTACCTTTCCCAACCAAGGTAATTTAAAAAGCAAAGGGGCTGCTCTGGAAACGGAACAGCCTCTTTGTGATTTAATTATGAATTGGTGATGCCGAAAACCGATTTTAGTTCTAGGCTTCGTTACCCTCAACAGCCGTTGCGCTGACCAGACGGGCCTCCTCAGCCTTTGCCACTTCCATACCTTCATTTTCATTCACCCGGGAAAGCAGGTAGCCGCCGGTGATGAAGAAGATGATCAGAGAAACGATTGAGAGCCGGCTGCCGCCCATCAGGGTGCTGACCACGCCGAACAGCAGGGGGCCAACCGTCCCGGCGATCTTTTCACTCACGCTGAAGAAGGAATAAAATTCGGCTGATTTGCTCTTGGGAACCATCCGACTGAACAACGACCGGGAAAGCGCCTGACTGCCGCCCTGAACGGTCGCCACGCCAAAGCCCAAAATCCAGAAATGGATATCTTTGGTCATGAAGTAACCGCCGATGGCAATGATGGTGTAGATCAACAGGCTCAGCAGGATGGAGCGCTTGGTTCCAAACTTCTTTCCGAGCCAGCCAAAGAGCAACGAAAAAGGAATGGCGACAAACTGGACCATCAGGAGCGTACCGATGGTGGTCGTGGAACTGAAGTTCAATTCCGTCCCGTAAATCGTCGCCATCACGATGATCGTGCCAATCCCATTGTTATAAAGCCAGAACGCGATGATGAACTTGAACAATTCCTTATATTTGCGGATCTCGCCAAAGGTATGAGCAAGCCGGCTGAAACTGGCCTGCACCGGGTTGAAATTCTCTTCGCCTTTCAGAATCCGGCGGGTCGGTTCCTTCACCCACCGCCAGAGCGGAATGGTGAAGATGAGCCACCAACCGGCCACCATCAGGAAGCTGATCCGGCTCATCAGCGCTGAGGCTGCACCGTCTTTGGCCAGCATAATCATGGCCAGGTTAATCGCCAGCAGAATCCCGCCGCCGAGGTAGCCGAAGGCATAGCCCCGGGAGGATACCTGGTCACGTTCGTCCTCGTCCGTCACATGGGGCAGTAGGGAATCATAAAAAACATTTGCGCCGGCAAAACCCACATTCCCGATGATATAGAAAATTGAAGCCAGGAGCCAATCGCCTTCCTGAATGAAAAACAGAAGCGCCGCTCCGGCGATCCCGAGCAGCGCAAAGATAGTGAGAAATTTCTTTTTGGACCCACTGAAATCCGCCATGGCGCCCATCACCGGCCCCATCAGGGCGACGATCAACAGCGCAATGGTTGTCGTGTAGCTCCAATAGGCCGTGCGGATATTGGGCATCAAATCCGCCGCCGCCACACTGGCATAATAAACCGGCAATACCGCCGCCGTGATCGTGGTGACAAACGCGGAGTTGGCCCAGTCATACATGACCCAACCCAATATGGCGCGTTTCTTTTCCTTCTGTTCCATAGTAAAGTCCTCCTGAACCAGGGTATCAGCTAATTATATAACCGATTAAAGTCGGAAATGGTGTGAAATTTGACTTTATTGGGGGTACTTCGGGAGCGACGTGATGTGGTTGGCATCCATCCATAGACCAATCCGATCATTGGGAAGCGGGCGGCTGAGAAGAAAGCCCTGCACATAATCACAACGATGCCCGGTCAGCCAATCCAACTGCTCCTGAGTTTCCACTCCCTCGGCAATCGATTTGATATCGAGCGCCTCAGCCAATTGAATGATGGCATTGATGATCGCCTGACTTTTTGAGGCTCCAATATCCTCCTTGAGGAAAGATCGGTCTATCTTAAGATATTGAACCGGCAGCATATACACATACTCGAAGGAAGAATAACCTGTGCCAAAGTCATCGATTGCTATCTTTGCCCCCAGATCGCAGAGCGCCTTAACCGTCTTGATCGACTCCTCCTGATCTTCGATCAGAGAGGATTCCGTCACCTCGAAAACCAGCCGGGTCGCACTGACCTGGTAGGCTTCCAACAATTTCACCAGCGTGTCAATCCACTGCCCGTCAATTAATAAGCGGGTGGAAAGATTGATGGAAACGAAACCTTCAAAGTCCGGCCAATTACTGATCTTTTTGATGACGGTCTTCATCACCCAATCATGGATCAGGAAAATCAAAGAGGTGTTTTCACAAAACGGCAGGAATTCCATCGGCTGCAGGTAACCCAGGTCGGGATGGTTCCAGCGGATGAGGGCTTCCATCCCAACCACCTCTGAGGTCTGGAGCTTGATGATCGGCTGGTAGAAAAGTTCAAAATGATCATTATTCGCAGCAGCTTTGATCTCCCCCAGCAGCTGCTGAGTCTTGCGAGAGGTCAGATCGATCTCCGGTTCATAGCAGGCGTATGTCAGCTTTTGTTCCGCTGCCAGGTTGGAGGCCCAATTGGCTTTGCGGAAGAGCGAGGATGGCACCAGATTTTCAACGGATTCAACCGCAATGCCAACACTGATCTTAAAGAACAGAGGGATTCGGTTAATCTGAATGGGTTTCTCGATCCTATGGAAATTTAGATCAATAAATTCTTCTATCGCCTCCAGGCTAAATTCGTTCAGATTGAGATAAAAGAAGAATGTATGAGAAAAATAATGGTAGATATCTGTCTCAACCGGCATCAGGCACTCGATCATCCGGGAGAACTTGACGGATAAGGCTTGCGTCTCTTCAACGTTGAAAATTGCCGTAACTTCCGAGTAGTTGTTGATCCGAACCGCCACCAGAGCAAACTGTGTTCCGGGTTCAGCTTTCTGTTGATCGCGGGTCATTGATTCAATGAAATGATTGTAATTTGGCAATCCCGTCTCCTGAGAATGGGTTGCCATCCACGAGACCTCTTCGGTTCGTTTAATGACCACTGAGAAGAGAAAGCCGGAGATCGCTCCAACACCAGCGAACATCACCAGGCGATAAAGCCAGTTCATCAAATCCTGCATCTCCCCTGTGCTGACGGAGATGGGCATGATCGGTCCCAGAACCAATCCCCCGATCAATCCGGCAATCAGTCCGCCCGGAAGTCCAAAGAAATAAGCCGCCAATAGGATTGGGAGATACATGGTATGCGAAAAGACGTACTTGATTCCCCCGGTGACCCGAACCAGGAAGTAAACAGCCGCGATCAAACTGGCAATCAAAAGAAGTTTGCCGAGAGTCACCAGCAGTGAATTACTTCGGAATCGGGTCATATTTCACAATGGTCTACCAATAACGGTAGCTTACTGAATAGGAATGCGTTAACGTTTACTAAGCTCATGATTGAGTATAACAAACGGTAAGCCCCATGAGAGTATCTAAATACGGGGAAAAATAAGGATTTTACCCCTGAATTGGGACTCTCCAGACTCAATTTCCGGCAGGTATAATTAAGGTTTGCATGATGGTCAATGGATCGTTTATTAAGCTTCAATTCTTAGACCATTTGTACTATACTTAGCAGAATGAGCGAAAATATTAAGATGATGGCACGAGATAACCTGCGTGTGATTGGCGCACGCGAACATAACCTAAAAAACATCACCGTTGAAATCCCCCGCGATAAATTCGTGGTGATCACCGGGCTTTCCGGATCAGGCAAGAGCTCTCTGGCTTTCGATACGATCTTTGCCGAAGGTCAGCGGCGCTACGTTGAATCGCTTTCAGCGTATGCCCGCCAGTTCCTCGGACAGATGACGAAGCCGGATGTGGACAGCATCGAGGGACTTTCCCCCGCCGTTTCCATTGACCAAAAAGCCACCTCCCATAACCCGCGGTCCACCGTGGGCACGGTCACCGAAGTCTATGATTACCTGCGGCTGCTCTATGCCCGGGTTGGCATCCCTCACTGCCCGATCTGCGGCCGAGTGGTCCAAAAGCAATCCGCCCAGGAGATCGTGGAAGATATCGAAGCGCTGCCCAAAGACAGCCGCCTACAGATCCTCTCACCCCTCGTTCGGGAACGCAAAGGCACCTACCAGGCCGTTTTCGAGGAAATCCGCAAAGCTGGCTTCGTGCGCGCCCGGGTGGATGGCGAGACTTACCCGCTGGATGAGGAATTCGATCTGGATCGCTATAAGAAGCACACCATCGAGGCCGTGGTGGATCGTCTGATCCTGCGCGAGCCCGATAACGACGAGGAAGCTCAGGCTTCCCGGTCCCGGTTGACCGATTCGGTGGAAACCGCCTTGAAATTTGGCGACGGCTATATCACCGTCCAAATCCTCTCGGAAGAAGATCCCCGCGATATCCAATTTTCCGAACATCTGGCCTGCCCGGAACATGGCAGCGTCATCACCGAGATTGAACCGCGCACCTTTTCCTTCAACACCCCTCACGGCGCCTGCCCCACCTGTCAGGGCCTCGGCAGCTACCGGGAAATTGACCCCGATTTGTTGATCCCCAATCGGTCCCTCTCGCTGATCAATGGCGCAATTGTCGATTCGGCCTGGAGCGGACCTAAGGACGATGGCGGTTATTACTGGCAGATGTTTGAGGCTGCCGCCAATAAATACGACATTGATCTGGAGGTCCCTGTAACCTCCCTTCCGGAAGAAAAGCTCAATATCCTCCTGTATGGCACAGGGGATGAAGAAATGACGGTTGAATATACCGGTCGGAACGGCCGGAAAAGTTCCTTCAAGGCGAAATTTGAAGGCGTGATCCCCAACCTGGAACGCCGCTATCGGGAAACCAGCTCCGAACACCAGCGCGGCCGGATTGCGGAATTTATGAGCGACCGGCCCTGCCCCACCTGCGGGGGTGACCGGCTTCGCAAGGAAGCCCTGGCTGTTACAGTGGACGGGCAGAATATCGTGGAGGTCACCAAGTGGCCTGTACATGCCACCCTGGATTGGGTGGACAAGTTATCCGGCGAAGCTTCTCCCTTCAACCAGCGGGAGACCATCATCGCCGAGAGGATCCTCAAAGAGATCAGAGCCCGGCTGGGTTTCCTGGTCAATGTCGGCCTCGATTACCTCACCCTGCAGCGATCCGCGGGGTCGCTATCCGGCGGCGAAGCCCAGCGCATCCGCCTGGCGACACAGATAGGTTCACGGTTGATGGGTGTGCTTTACGTTTTAGATGAACCCTCGATAGGCCTGCACCCCCGGGATAACGAACGCCTGCTGACCACCCTGGAAGAGATGCGTGACCTGGGCAACACCGTTTTGGTTGTGGAACACGACGAAGAAACCATCCGCCGCGCCGATTGGATTGTGGATCTCGGCCCCGGTGCGGGTGATCTCGGCGGCGAAGTGATTGCCGAGGGCACGCCGGAAGACATTATTGCTAATCCCAACTCGCTGACCGGCGCCTACCTCTCCGGCCGCAAATACGTGCCCGTCCCGGAAAAAAGACGGGATGGCAACGGCAAGCATCTGGTTCTTACCGGTGCAACCCAGAACAACCTCAAGGACGTCACCCTGGATCTCCCTCTTGGCAAGTTTATCTGCATCACAGGGGTCTCCGGATCGGGCAAGTCGTCCTTGCTGATTGACACGCTCTACAATACCCTGGCCAAGCAACTCCACGGCGCGCATACCAGCCCCGCAGAATTTGAATCACTGGAAGGCGTGGAGCATATTGACAAGATCATCAACATCGATCAATCCCCGATCGGCCGGACGCCGCGTTCCAACCCCGGCACCTACACCGGCGTCTTCGATTTGATCCGCGACCTCTTTGCAGAATTGCCGGAGAGCAAGATGCGCGGCTATCAAAAAGGGCGATTCTCCTTCAATGTCAAAGGGGGGCGCTGCGAAGCCTGCGCCGGACAGGGACAGCTAGTGATTGAAATGCAATTCCTGCCGGATGTCTATGTCCCCTGCGATATCTGCCACGGCAGCCGCTATAACCGCGAGACCCTGCAGATCCGCTTCAAGGAAAAGAACATCGCCGAGATTCTCGATATGACCATTGACACGGCCGTGGAATTCTTCAAAGCCCACCCCAAAATCACCCGCCGCCTGGAAACCCTGCAGGATGTCGGCCTGGGATATATCCAACTGGGACAGGCTGCCACAACCCTTTCCGGCGGTGAAGCCCAACGGGTCAAGCTATCCAAAGAACTTTCCCGGCGTTCCACCGGCAGCACGCTTTACGTTCTGGATGAGCCTTCGGTCGGGCTGCATGCCGCCGATGTCCACCGTTTGATTGAGGTCCTCCAGCGGCTGGTGGATGAAGGCAATACCGTGGTGATCATTGAACACAATCTGGACATCATCAAGGTGTCAGATTGGATCATTGACCTCGGCCCGGAAGGCGGCGACGCCGGCGGTGAAATCATCGCAACCGGGACGCCGGAACATCTCTGTGAGGTGGCTCAATCGTATACCGGCCAATTCATGAAGAAAATTCTGAATTGCACTAAACAGTCGATGTCTTGACCATTATTTAATAAATCTCTGGTATTTTTAACAGACTCGACCTCATTTTGATTATCGGTTAAAATATAGCCACCAAAACTCAATGTTAGGGCAGTCCGGCGCGTTTAATTGGGCTGGCCCTCATTTGAAAAAGGAAACCTTATGCGCAACAAAAACGCGAAGAATGTCATTTCATCGTACCGAAGAAAACAAAAGATGGGTCCTTATCTTCTTGGCGGTCTGGCCATTCTATTGGCTGTCGCCGGGATTGTCCTGCTGGTTGTTTATCTGACCGGTGGCGGTGGCGGCGGCATTTCCCTGTTCAAGACCAAAACCCCAACCCCCACCGAAACGCCAACCGCAACTCCGGTGACGCCATCCCCCACCATCACGATGACGGCCACCATCACCGAAACGCCCACCATCACACCAACCATGACCCCCTCCGGTCCGTTTGAATATGTCGTGCAGGAAGGCGATAACTGCACCTCCATTGCCGAGCAGTTTGATGTGGATGTGGATGTCCTGCTGGCGCTGAATAGCCTGAACAGTTCCTGCTATATCACCCCAGGCCAGACGATCATGATCCCGGCGCCCGGCCAACAACTGCCTACCGCCACACCGCTGCCAACGGACATCGCTCCCGGCACTTTGATTGAATACACCGTCCTGGCTAATGAAAACCTCTATATCCTGGCTGAACGCTTCAACAGTACCGTGGACCGGATTTTCGCTGAAACCAACAAATATCGCCAGGCCAACGACCTGGATGTGATGGAAGATGAAAGCGACCTCTATGTCGGCGATATCGTGATCATCCCGGTGAATATCGTCACCCCGGTGCCCACAACCACCAGCACGCCCACCATCACACCGACGCCATAATTAAGCCACTAAACCTAATAACAACAGCGGTCTTCATCAAACGAAGACCGCTGAATTTTTAACGACACTGGACATTCCAGGATTGGGTATAATGAAGCCCAACCTAATCCAATAACAGCGGATCGCATCATAAAGAGGGCCAATCCAATCCGCCCATCAAAAAAATTATGAAATCAAACCTGCGTATCATTTTAATCCTGCTGATTGTACTGCTCGCTGCGGCATTCATTTATTTGCTAGTCGGAAATAAGCCGGCAAGCATTTACTTTGACATCGTCACACTTTCCGGTAACGAC
>CAYUSC010000037.1:11153-22749 GCA_964447265.1 uncultured Candidatus Brevefilum sp. | reverse complement strand
GGTGTTATAATCCAAAACGTTCAACAAAATTGAATAGCCCTATGCGGCACTCTTATCCAGAGAGGTGGAGGGACCGGCCCTATGATACCTCGGCAACCAGAAAGCAAAACTTTCATGGTGCCAAATCCGGCAGAGCGATTTCTGGAAGATGAGAGGCAAGCTGATGTTTCATTTACGCCCCTCTCGCACGAGCCAGATGGGGCGCTAATCTTTAATGAGACATGGAGGTTCTCACAATGACGTTGACATTTATGAATTTGCCAAAATACCTTTTCACCTCGGAATCGGTCACAGAAGGCCATCCCGACAAAGTTTGTGATCAGGTCAGCGATGCGGTGCTGGACGCCCTGATCGCCCAGGATAAGTATTCCCGCGTGGCCTGCGAATGCGCCACCAAGACTGGGTTCATCATGGCGCTCGGTGAGATCACCACGACCGGCTTCGTCAACTTTGATGAACTGGTCCGCAAAGTGGTCACAGACATCGGCTATGACAGCAGCGATAAGGGTTTTGACGGGAACACCTGCGGTGTGCTGATCGCCCTGGCGAGCCAGTCCCCCGATATTGCCCTCGGTGTGGATAAGGCCAGCGAGTTCAAATCCGGCGAGATGAAGGAAGAAAAGGATATTGAGGAAGTTGGCGCGGGCGACCAGGGGATGATGTTCGGTTATGCCTGTAACGAGACCGAGACCCTTATGCCGATGCCGATCTACTACGCCCACAAGCTCACCCGCAAGCTGGCGGAAGTGCGCAAGGCGAACGGCCTCACCTTCCTCCGGCCCGATGGCAAGAGCCAGGTGACGGTGGAATATGAATATGGCAAGCCGAAACGGATCCATACCGTTTTGATCAGCACCCAGCATGACCCCGATGTCACCCTCGAGCAGATCCGCGAAGGTGTGATTGAAGAGATCATCAAACCCGTGCTGCCCGAAGAATTGATTGATGACGACCTTCTGGTCTATGTCAACCCGACCGGGCGTTTCGTCACCGGCGGCCCGATGGGTGATGCCGGCGTGACCGGCCGTAAGATCATCGTGGATACCTATGGCGGCATGGGCCGGCATGGCGGCGGCGCTTTCAGCGGGAAAGACCCGACAAAGGTCGACCGCTCCGGTGCATATGCTGCCCGTTGGGTGGCTAAGAATGTGGTTGCCGCTGGTCTGGCGGATCGCTGCGAAGTGCAGGTTGCTTATGCCATCGGTGTGGCGCACCCGCTCTCCGTCAACGTAGAGACTTTCGGTACCGGCAAGATTGAAGATTCCCGGATTGCTCAGTTGATCAGCGAGCACTTTGACCTGCGCCCCGGTGCGATCATCCGTGATCTTGACCTGCGCCGCCCGATCTACCAGCAACTGGCTTCCTACGGTCACTTTGGCCGGGATGACCTGAACCTGACTTGGGAAAAGACCAACAAAGCCGACTTGCTGCGCGATGCGGCTGGTCTGTAAGATTTATTTCATATAGCAGTATATCAACCCCCGGATGAATGTCCGGGGGATTTGTTTTTAATCTATGTAGGGTGTGCACTTCTTTTGTGCGCACCAATTTTGAGATTGCTTCCTCCGCCTGCGGCTCCGTCGCAATGACAGGAAAAAATAGAGCGCAGGATACGTAGGATGTGCACCATCTAAAGAAAAAAGGCGGCCACAAGGGCCGCCCCTACGAATTAATCGTTTATTTTGACCCAAATTATTGGGTGGGTTGGGCAACCCGCCGAATTTGCCATGTGGGCTGCGCGGCACATGACCTAAATTTTTCTTTTATAAGGATCCTGCATTGCATAATGGCGGGTTGATTATTGTTATCTACTTCTGATGAATATGATTCTTCGTAGGTCACGCTTCCAGCGTGACACAAAAAAGTCACGTAGATGGCTTTGCCACCATACGTGACCTACAATGTCTTGTCATGTGCGCTGCGCGGCACATGACCTACATTTTGATTTGTCTAGGAATATTTTGTTAATCGAAAAAGGCGGCCACAAGGGCCGCCCCTACGCTTCAACTAATCAACCGGCTCTGGTATTTTCCTGCAAAGAGGGTGGGGGCGCCGCCGGTATGCCAGAAGAGCACTGAATCCTCTATTGGGAAGTATCCCTGACGGATCAGGTCGAACAGCCCTGCGGCGGCCCGTCCGGTGTAGACCGGATCGAGCATCAGGGCTTCCTGACGAGCAAAGAGCCGTACGGCTTCAATCTCCGGTTCACCCATAATGGCATAGCCCGCACCGGTGTAGGCGTCGGTGACCAACACATCTTCGGGTGAGAAGCTGAAGGATTCGCCCAGGAAAGCGGCGGTCCGGTTGGCCAGTTCCGCCACCCGGGGCTTCAATACCTCCGCAGGTTCGTCCACGCTGATGCCTAGGATTTTGCCTTTATAGCCGCTCATCCGTGCGCCGACCAGCATCCCGGCCTGGGTGCCGCCGGAAGAACTGGGGAAGACGATCCAGTCCGGCTGGCAGCCCTGTTCCGCCAGTTCCAGCATGGCGTTGACATAGCCGCTGGCCCCGGTGGGGTTGGAGCCGCCATAGGGGATCAGGTAGGGCTGGCGGCCGTCCGCTTGGGCCTGCTCAAAGACCTGCGTCAGTTTTGTCTGCACATTCTCCCGCTCCGTGAAGACGAGTTCAGCGCCCAGCAGGTGAAAGAGGAAATGGTTGCCGTCCGGCGGATCGGGCGGGTCGCCAAAGAGCACCAGGATGCAGTCCATCCCGAATTTGACGGCTGCAGCAAGGGTCTGGCGGCAGTGATTTGATTGCACCGCGCCCGCGGTGATCAAGGTCCGGGCACCCTGGTTTTGGGCGTCCGCCAACAGATATTCCAATTTGCGGGTTTTATTACCGCCGAAAGCCAGCCCGGTCTGGTCATCGCGTTTGACCCACAGGCGGGGGCCGTTCAGGGCCGCGGTCAGCCGGGGCATTTCTTCCACCGGCGTGGGTAAATGGGCAAAGTGCAGTCGCTCGATCATGCGCTTAATCCTTGCTTGGTTTCCGATTTTCCCCGGCGGCGCATCACGTTCAGGATGCGGGGCAGGATTCGGTTATAAAGCCAGTAGATGACAGGCCGGACAAGATAATCCCAGGCGCCCAGGGTGCGCAGCACCGTGCCGCCGAAACCCTCTTTGAAGCGGTAGACGCCCCACATCGGATCGCTTTCGTTGAATTCATCCGGCGCGCCCCAAAAGTCGTAAAGGGTGCAGCCCGCAGCCTTGGCCCGCAGCATGGCTTCCCACTGCAGGCGGTAGGTGAACATCTTCTCACGGTGTTCATCTAGCGACATGCCGTAAAGATACCAGGCCTTATTGCCAAAACGGAAGATCACCACTGCACCGACCGGTTCCCCTTCCACTTCCGCGATCAAAGGTTCCGCCAGTCCGGCCTCAAAGAAAATTTTCCAGACCAGGGCGTAATAGTCTTTGCCGCGGATCAGGAAATTGTCACGGACGGAGGTGTGGGCATACATCCGGTAGAGCAGGTCAATATCTTCCGAGCCGCCCACCCGGATGGTCACCCCTCGCTTATCCGCCAGGCGGACGTTGTAGCGGGTCTTGGGTTTCATCTGGGCCAACAGCGCTTCTTCATCGTCACACAGACCCACAACGACGGTATTCCGGAACTGGATCTGGTCATCTGAGAAAACCCATCCCCGCTTGAGGAGGTCTTCTCTGAAATTCAGGCCGATGCTATATTCCATTTCCTTGTCGGTGCCGGGGCTGCCATAGGCCAGAACGAGGTCGGGATCGATTTTCAGGAAGATAGCGCCTTTTTGACGGGCGTAGCCTTGCAGGTCGTCGAGCACCTGATTTGCCAGAGGGTGGTTACCATAATCCAGCATTGGGCCGCGGGGGATGTACATCACGCTCATCTTCAGCCCAAACCCGCCGGTTTGAACAGTGCGCTGGAGTAATAACGCGCCGGCGCAGACTGTGCCTTTGTCATCGCGCCAGATGAGGGGATGGGACTGCCAGCCGACCTGCGCCTTGACCTGCCCCCATTGCCAGGTTTGCAAAGCATGTGCGCCTTCCAAATGGACGATGAGATCATTCCAATCGCTGGGTTGGGTGACTTTGACGGTTTCCATCCGGTAAGTCGAGTCGCTCATGCTGGCGTGTTCCCTTTCCGGCCGGTGTAAAGCTGGTAGAGCTTGTAGAGCAGGGGTTTATACACCCTGTCCCAGGTACCGATCGTGCGCCGCACCTCGCCGCCGAAACCGCGTTTGAAGCGGTAAACGCCCCACAAGCCGTCCGAACGATCCATGAATTTCGCTTCGAGGACGGATTCGGGCTGATCGGGGACGCCCCACAGGTCATAAGTCCGGCAGCCTTTGGCTTTGGCCCAGCGCATCGCTTCCCATTGCAAAAGGTAAGTGGGCATCCGGTTGCGTTCGCGGTTATTGGACGCACCGTAGAGGTACCAGGCGGTGTGCCCCTGCGCAAAGGCCATCAACCCGGCCAGAGGCTGGCCCTCGAAGCTGGCCATTAACAGGGTACAGGCCCCATCGGGGGCGAAATGGTTGTAGGCGGCCTGATAATAGTCCACGCTGTGGATGCCAAAGGCATCCCGTTCGCCGGTGGTTTCCATCAATTGGTGGAAGGCTTTGACATCGCTGCTGGGCTGGACAATTACGTCTTTACGCTCCGCCAGGCGGATGTTGTAACGGGTTTTGGGCTTCATGGCCTCCAGCCAGTCCTCTTCGGTCCCGCTGATGTCAATTAAAACCGTGCGCGGAGGCTGAGTGGTCTGTTGGCTGGGCTGGAATCCGGGCAGGTGAGTCTCTGCAAAATCATCCGAGACGGGTTCCCAGATATCCGGCTCCACCCGCAGGAAGATGGCGTTGTGTTTTCGACTGAGTTCATCCACCGTTTCCCAAAATCCGGACCAGTCTCCCGTCCCAACCGGGCCGCGGGGGATATAGGCCACGCTGAATCCGAGGGGCAAATGCCTGAACAACACCATGGCGCCCAGATCACCCAGGCGCAGGTATTCCGGCGTCCAGCCGTATTCACTTTTCAGGTCTCCCCAGTTGGGGGTTTGCAGGAGGTGGGCTTCCGGGTGGTTCTGAACGAACGCATCCCATTCTGCTTGGGTCAGCTTGGTCATGGTTTCCTTCTGGAAATTGATCCCGTCCGCTAAAGGTGGATCAACCGTGTTATTGGAATCAGGGGCATTATTCTACCATATCCAGGTGCGCGCCCTGAGCCTGGATCGCTGCGCCGGGGATCATCCGGCTGAGGATATCAAGAATCTCATCAGGTTTCCCGTCATGCGCCAGTTTAATTAATTTATCCACAATCGCATTAAGTTTTTCATCCGAAAGGATTTCTTCGCTATCCACCTGGTTGATATCGGGGTGCGCAGTGCGGGAATAGGCAAAGCCCTGATCCCAGAGGTCTTCGCTGAGTTTTTCGCCGGGGCGGATGCCTGTGTAGATAATTTCGATATCTTTGTTCGGTTCCAAACCGGAGAGGCGGATCAGGTCTTCCGCCAGATCCTGAATCTTCACCTGTTCGCCCATATCCAGAACGTAGGCTTCGCCCCCCTGGCTCATCGCCGAAGCCTGCAGCACCAGATGGACGGCTTCGGGAATGGTCATAAAGTATCGCATCATATCGGGGTGGGTGATGGTGATCGGTCCGCCTTTGGCGATCTGGCGTTTAAAGCGGGGAACAACGCTGCCCCGGCTGCCGAGAACGTTGCCAAAACGGACGACTGTGAAAGCTTTGTGATAGGTTCGGGCGGCATTCAGAACGATCATCTCGGCTACTCGCTTAGTTGCGCCCATCACATTGACGGGGCGGATCGCCTTGTCGGTGGAGATCATCACCAGCCGTTGCACGTTGAATTCCAGCGCCGCGGTTACGATGTTTCGAGTCCCCAAAATGTTGTTGGTGATGGCTTCTTCGATGTTGCTTTCCATCAGGGGGACATGCTTGTGGGCGGCTGCGTGGAAAACCACTTCGGGCTGCCAGCGCTCGAAGAGAGTCCGCAGACGACCGAGGTCGCGCACGTCGGCGATCAGGGGCTGGGTTTCGAGGCTGGGAAAATTATCTCGTAGTTCGAGGGTCGTTTCAAAGATGCTGTTTTCGCCATGCCCGAGAAGAAGTATCCGTGCTGGCTGCGATTGGGCGATCTGCCGGCAGAGTTCCCGGCCAATGGAACCACCCGCACCGGTTACCAGAACCGTCTTATCGCGGAGAACATCGCCCAGGGCGGTGGTGTCCATGTGGACCGGTTCGCGGCGTAACAAGTCGGAAATATCCACTTCCCGCAGGCGGCTGACATTCACAGCCCCGCCCAATAGTTCATACAAACCGGGCATGGTACGGAAAGCCACACCTTGCGCTCGGCAGGCTTCGGCGACTCGGCGCAGGATCGTGCCGGCCGCGCTGGGGATGGCAATGACCACTTCATCGACAGGCCGGGTCTCCAGGATCCGGTCCATCTGGGATAGGGGAGCCAGGACTTTGATGCCGTGAATTTCGCTGTTCAGCTTGGCAGGGTCATCATCCATGAAGCCGATGGGGTTCATATTTAATTGGGGGTTTTTCTGCAATTCCCGCACAACCATAGCGCCTGCGTCACCGGCCCCGATCACCAGAACGTCCTTTTGCTGGCGTTTGTTTTTCCGTGTGCTGTTGGCTGCCGTGGAAGTTCTTTCGGCCACCAGCCGGAAGAAGAATCGCAGGCCGCCAACGCAGAAGATGGATATCAGCCAGTCAATGATCAGGACGGAACGCGGAAAGCCTGTGAAAACCTCCGTGGCGAAGAGCGTGAGCATGATCGCTGTGACGATCAGAGAGGCGGCGCTGACGGCCATGATGATCAACAGCAATTCACGGATGCTGGCATACCGCCACAACCGACGGTAGATGCCGAAAAAGTAATAGACAATCGGTTTGACGATGATGACGATGCCCAGCATCCAGAGCAGCGAGATTTTATAGGTATCAAAGATCGCAAAAAGTTCCAGGCGGATCATAAAGCTGGCCAGAACTGATAACAAGCTCAGGAAGATATCCCCCATCAATAAATAACGATTTCGAATGCGTTTTCCAAATATTTCCATAAGGGGAACTTTCCTGGGGTTATTGGCCTTTGAAGCCGAAAACTGATCCAACGGTACGCAGGATGATGGCGATATCCATGAGGATCGTGCGGTGCTCAATATAATAGAGATCGTATTCCAGTTTAATGGCCGTTTCCTTGACGTTCCCGGCATATTTTTGGTTGATCTGCGCCCAGCCGGTGATGCCGGGTTTGACCAGCAGCCGTGCCCGGTAAAACGGCAGGGCTTTCTGGAAGTGTTCCACCATTTGCGGCCTTTCGGCTCGGGGCCCGACCAGACTGACCTCACCTTTGATCACATTGATGAATTGGGGAAGTTCATCCAGGTGGGTTTTTCGCAGGAACCAGCCCACTTTGGTGACCCGGTCATCGTTTTCTTCCGTCATCCGCGCCTGGCCGTCTTTTTCGGCATCGACCGTCATCGTGCGGAATTTGATAATGTTGAAGGATTGCCCACCCCGACAAAGCCGTTCCTGCAGCAGGAAGATCGGGAATCCGGATTCAAGAACAATTGCAAGGGAGATCAGCGGGAAAAGGGCCGCCATGATGATTACGCCAACGACACCTCCGGCGAAGTCGATCAACCGCTTGGAGAGTTGATAGACCAGGCCGGTGTGGGATTTTTCCACGAATGACCGGACGACCCATTCCGCTTCGAGCAGGAAAATGGGCACGCGGGAGAGGATCTCTTCATAGATCTGCGGCATGGAGGTCAGGTTGACGCCCTGTTCCTGCGCGGCGAGGATGGCCTGGAACATCTTCCCGTGCATTCTGCCGGTGATGGCGAGGATCAGGTCGGTGATCTCCTGTTCTTCAATGATGCGGGGCAAATCCTGACTGCCACCCAGTATGGTGTAACCGCCAATCTGGGTTCCTTTGATTTTTTCATCGTCATCAATCAACCCCGCTGTCAGAAAAGGTTCAGGTGATTGTTCGTTAATGACATCAACGATGGCCTGGCCGGCTTTTCCGGCGCCCACGATCAAAACCCGGCGTTGAAGGGCCGGCGCAGTGAAAATTCGGATGTACACCATCCGCCAGAGCAGGGTGAGAACGGCCACGAGAATGATGAAAATGGCAACGCCTCTGCGGGGCAGAGAATTGGGCGGGGATGTGAAGTAGATCAGCAGGTAGGCCAACCCATTGATCAGGGTTGCCAGCCCAATCCCTTTCAGGGTATCAAGCGGCTTGCTGGCCCGGTGGACATCATAAAGCTCGACCAGCAGGATGATCCAAAAGATGGGCAGCAGGAAGTACCAGACTGGAGGCCGTTGGGTGATGAATTCCAGAGAGAATTCCATCCAGGCATCACCGGCCGCCCAGAAATAGAGCGCCAGAAACAGCGCGACGGCTGCCATAATGGCGTCGCCAACGAAGAGAATGAAAATTCGTTCAGACGCGCGTAAATACCATCGTTTTGGCCGAGATTGTGCTTTCATGTCCTACATTTTAACATTTATTGAGATTTTGGGGGAGAAAGCAGGCTCCAAAGAAACCCGGTTCCCCAGGAAAAGTGCATGGTGGCAATCGCCAAAGGGACACCAATCACCATTGCGGCGTCTTTTTTCCTGAAAGCCAGTTGAACTCCTGCCAGCAGCAGGATAAACGCATAGAGCGCCAGGATGCCGGCCAAAGCCCAACGGGCGAGCCAGAAGAACGGTGACGCTATCAGGAGGACGGCCAGCCCAAAGACAAAGAGGGGTGGCAGGGCCTGACGCCAGCGGAGGGTTTGCGGGTAACGGCGGAGCATTTGCCGCTTCCAATAGCCGTAACGCCAATATTGAATGGATAAGGCTTTCAGGTCGCGGCGGGCAAAATATGCGGATCGGATCTTTGGGTCCAACCAGACCTGGCCGCCGGATTCACGGACCCGGGCATTGAACTCATAATCTTCATTGGCGAGCAGAGTCTCATCATAGAAGCCGATCCGGTCGATCAGGTCTCGTTTGAAAGCCCCAAAGGGGACGGTATCCACGATGCCGGCCTGATCGGTGAAGCGGTAACGGGCATCACCCACACCAATTGGATGACCGGCGGCGGCGGCGATGCTCCGGCTGATCCATTTATCGCTGCCGGGCTGGATATCCCAGACACCGCCGACATTCTGCCCAAGCCCTTCTTCCAGCGCAGCGACCGACCGGGCCACGTATTCATTCTGGGGTTTGGAATGGGCATCCAGCCGGACGATGATCTCGCCATTCGAGGCTTTGATGGCTGAATTCAGGGCTGCCGGGATGCTGTGGGCGTTGTTTACGATGACAACGACCTGCAGTTCGGGATGTTCAGTTTGCCATTCGGCAATCGCGGCCTGAGTGCCATCGGTAGATTCCCCGTCTGCGATCACGACTTCCATATTTTCGGCAGGGAAAGTTTGACCCAGTAAGCCATCCAGCAGGGGCTTAATGGTCCGCTGTTCGTTATAACAGGGAATAATTACGGAGACTTGGCGTTTGAGTGTGTTCGTCATGGTTGTAGGGGTATTTTTACCACAAAATGACTGCCAGCCCCAGGCTGACTCGTGACGGAAAGCTCGCCATTATGAGTCTGAACGATCTGCTGGCAAATGGCCAACCCCAGGCCATACCCCCGGATCTCACCGCCCGTCCGTGCTTTATCCACCTGGTAAAAACGCTCGAAGATTCGGGCCTGTTCTTCCACAGGGATGCCTTCACCGGTGTCAATCACATGGACCCAGACCATATCGCCATTGACTTCACAGCGGAGGATGAGTTTGCCGCCTGCGGGCGTGAACTTCAGGGCGTTATCCAGCAGGTTATCCAAAAGCTGCATCAATCGATCCGGGTCTCCATAGACGGTGGCGGGGCGGTCGGATTTATGGACCTCAAAGTGGATGTCTGCGGCCTCTGTTCGGGGGGTGAACCTGTATTGGGCGGCGTCCAGCAGGGGATTGAGGTCCAGTGTTTTGAACGAAAATGCAATCGTGCCTGCGTCCAGCTTGGTCAGCGTCAGCAGGTCCTGCACCAGACGGTGCATCCGGGCGGTTTCCATGCCGATCACATCGGCAGCCTGGGCTAATTCTTCGGAGGAATGAGCGGTGCCATCCTGAATGGCGCGGGCGAACCCCTGAATGGAGGTCAGCGGGGTCTTCAGCTCGTGCGAGACATTGGCGATGAAGTCTTTCTGGGATTGCTGGCTCTCCTGCACCTGGCGGGTCATATCATTGAAGGAGGCAGCCAGTTGGCGGACTTCCTCGGGCCCTTCCAGTGGGATGGGATGAGCGCGGCCATCGGCCACCTGACGGGCTTCCCGGCTGATTCGGCGTAAGGGGCCTGTGATCCAGCGCGACATGACCAATGAGAGGACGAAAGCGACCAGCAGTGCCAGCAGACCGGCCTGGGCCAATGGGCCGAGGTATTGGTCCCTGAAGATCATGACGATCTGGAGGCGAGAACGGTTGACCGCAAAAAAAGCCAAACGGTCTTCATTGATCCGTTCAATGATGTAATACCAGTTTTGGCCTTCGGAATCGCGATAGAAGTTGGGCAGCGAGCCGATTTCCGTGAGGATCGGGGTATCTCCAAAATTCGGCAGATTCGTACCACCTTCCTCCAGCGAATCCGCCACAACCTGGCCATCATTGGTCAATACCACGATCCGCCCGCGGATCTGGCTGGTATTGCTGATCAGCAAGGTCTGGAGGGTGTCTGCGTCCAGTTCGCCAACCGTCTGCAATCTGGGCAGGGCATTGATCCGCAGGGCCTGCAGGTTGATGGCTGCCTGCTGCAAGGGGATATTCCCGCGATAAACGACCAGCACGATGGCTGTGCCCACGACAAACAGCACCAGGCCAATCAGCAGGGCATAGGTTAACCAAAGGCGGGAACGCAGGGAATTAAACATCAGACAACCAGCTTATATCCGATCCCGGTGACCGTTTCAATCTGCACCTGGCTGGCAGCTATTTTTCGGCGGAGCTGGGCGATATGGACGTCCACGGTGCGGGTCTGGCCATAGAAGTCATAGCCCCAGGCTTTGCTCAGCAGTTGTTCACGGCTGAGAACCACGCCCTTATTATCGGCCAGGACTTTGAGGACTTCAAATTCCTGGGTACGCAGTTCCACGGATTGGCCGTTGATGCGGATTTCCCGCCCGGCGAGGTCAATTTCGAGATCGCCGACCTGAATCGGCGCTTCGCTTGTTTGAACTTGGGGCGGCACACCGCGGCGCAGAACGGCCCGCACCCGGGCGACCAGCTCCCGCGGATTGAAGGGTTTGGTCAGATAGTCATCCGCGCCCAGTTCCAGCCCGAGGATCTTATCGATATCATCATCCCGGGCAGTGACCATGATGATCGGTACGGGATTATCTTCGGCGCGCAGCCGGCGGCAGACTTCAAAGCCATCCACCTGGGGCAGCATGACATCCAATACAACCAGATCGGGATGCTGGCTGCGCACGGCATCCAGCGCTTTTTGCCCATTGCCGACTGAGCTGACCGCGTAACCATCGCGCTCCAGATAGAGCCGCGCCAGTTGGACGATATTGGGTTCGTCATCCACGACCAGGATTTGCT
>CAYUSC010000037.1:6646-11053 GCA_964447265.1 uncultured Candidatus Brevefilum sp. | reverse complement strand
TAGAGCCGCGCCAGTTGGACGATATTGGGTTCGTCATCCACGACCAGGATTTGCTGCTTTTCCATCAGAATGGCCTATTTCTCTCCTTCAGGCAGGAGGGCTACCGCTTCAATTTCCACGGCTGCGCCTTTGGGCAGCGCGCCGACCTGGAAGGCGGAGCGGGCGGGAAAATCGGAGGTGAAGAATTCGCCATAGATGGCATTCATCTGGCCGAATTCGTTGATGTCCTTCAGAAAGACGGTGGTTTTGATAACATGCTCCAATCGGGTTCCGGCCGCTTCCAGAACGGCCTGCAGGTTGGTGAGCGCCTGGCGGGTTTGGGCTTGAATGCCGCCTTCAACCAGATCGCCCGTGGCAGGGTCCAGCCCCAACTGTCCGGCTGTGAAGACCAGGTGGCCGGTGCTGACGGCGGCGGAATAGGGACCGATGGCGGCGGGGGCTTTTTCTGCGATGATCACTTTCTTTTGATGGCTCATTTCAACCCTTTCTCGGGAATAATTGTGAGGAATCCTGTAAAAATTATAACATTTTGGATATCGGATGGTGTAAAGCGGGAGTAAAAATCCATTGTAAAAGAAAAGGCTGACCCATTGTCCGGATCAGCCCAGTATTGTCACAAAGCGACATTGGATTAATCGAATTTCAGCCCTTCAAGGATTTCCGCCAGGCAGGCATCAAAGATCTTGCGCATGATGGCGGGGTCAGCCTGGTAGGCGCCCCCATACATCCCGTCGCCATAGATTTCGCGGATAGCGGCCTTGCCGTGGATATAGCCGCCGGATTTTGGTTCGGGCTTGATCTCTTTGGGCATCTCCGAGACGATGGTGAAGTCGAAAGCCTCTTCCCAATTGGCGTGCTGGTTGGTCAGGCCGTTTTCCTGGCTGATCCGGGTCACCACCGGCCGCGTCCACCAGGCATACCAGCGCATTTGCAGGTCGGGGAGTTCATTGGCCAGTTCCACGAGATGGTCCCGAACCGGGGTGTTGCCGCCGTGGCCGTTGAGGATCAGCAACTTGCGGAAACCCACACCATAAAGTGAGCGGAGGATGTCTTCAACGACATCAAGGTAGGTGTGCAGACGCAGGCTGATCGTGCCGGGGTAGGAGAGGAAATAGGGAGAGCAGCCGAAATTAAGAGGAGGCGCAAGCAGCACGCCGCTGGCTTCACTGGCGGCTTCACCCAGCGCCAGGGGAATCTTGGCATCCGTGAGCAGGCTGAGGTAACCATGCTGTTCGCAAGCGCCCAGAACCAGGATCACCCGGTCGTCTTTTTTGAGATAGTCCTCAACGCCCATCCAGTTGGTATCTTCAAAACGCATAGTGTTTCTCCATAACTAATTCCCGATATTGTAGGCTTCCAGAAAATCCACGTAAGCGCCGTAATAGGAAAGCCCGAAGGAATCTTCGAAGGCTGCGGCCGATGTGAAGGAACAATAATCGAGCATTTTATCCAGGCTATAAGTATCGACCAGATATTTGGTGAATAAATAGGCTTCAGGGTAGGTCAATGAATTACCGGGGTAGGCGAGGAATTTATTTTCCTGATTGGTATAGGCTGCGATGGGCCAGGTGGCCATCCGGGGGTATTCAATATCCAGCAATGGGTTGTTGAGGGCCACCACAGCTATGGCTTCATAGAGCAGGCCATCGTCGAACTCCTGCAGGTTGGTGGGGTTGCCGGCCTTGGAGAAGTAATACTCCTGCATGGCTGTGTGGAAAAGGGCGTTATTGCCGGTCAGGTCCTCGGCGGGTGTGATGAAATAATTGTAGTAATCGATATCCGCCACATCGGCCATAGAGAAGAGGTATTCTCCCAGGCCAATATTCTTCCAGATTTGGGTCTCCCCTGTGACTTCCGGGACCAGATAGTTGATTGTTCCGATGATCACGCCCTGTAAGTGGGCATTAGGGAAGTAGAGACTGGCATTGGATGGTTCTGAGTAGGACCTGCCAAGATCACCGTCAAAGAAATAATGGATGGGCGAGTCCCAGGTCTGTTTGATTTGGGTGTAATAACCGGGGGTGTTTTCCTCGAGGTAAGCCATCAGGTTGATCATCCCCGCTTGGAAATTGGAGATCAGGTACATCATCGGTTTTGGCGATTCAGCGAAATTATCGGAAAACGAATAGGTTCTGTTTGCCGAGGTAAAGATCAGCGGAAAGTCCTCAGTGGATGAATATTCCATGTCGTCCAGGAAACCCAGGTCATAAATGGGCTGGTAGGTGGCGTTGACGCCGATCGATTCCAGCCAGGCCTGGCGGTAATCCATTTGATAGACAGTCTGATAGAGCGCGTTTGGTCCCTGTTCCGCGACGATGAATTGGACCAGGGAAGCGGCGGTATCCCGGGCAATGGAAAGGGTGTTGTGATCGGTGTAGACGCCATAGAAATAGGCGGGGAAGAAGGAGAGCGGGCCGAAGTTGGCTTCGTCGCTGTAATATTCCCGCAATTCATTCACATCAATATCATTCCCAAAAGCAGCGCCTTCCACGCCGGCCAGTTTCCAGGGCAGGTTGAAGTCCGTATAGGCCGTCACAAGGGCGGTCTGATAGTCACCTTTTTCCACGTCCTTTACGTTGCAATAGATGGATGTTCCATCCAAAAGGACATCATCAACCAGAGAATCCTCCAGGATATAGATATCAAGATGGCGGTCCGCCTGCAGAAGGGTGGAGAGGGCTGTGTAATCCGCCAATACCTGGTTGTAAAGTTCCTGGGCTGTTTCTTTCTCGAACAACGAATCCTGAATATGCAGGCTGAATTGGGAAGTGGTCAACGTCTGGGTGGTGAAGGAACCAGGAATCAGGTCATTTCCCGAAAATTCACTTGCCTGAAAATCCAGCTTTTGACCGAAGCAGCCGGTTAGAGGTGTGAGCAGAAAGATGGCGATAAGCAGGATGACGATATTGCGGGAAGGTTTTGACCCCATTGCTTTGATCTCCTCATACTAGTGGTGGTCTTCTACTGTAAGGATTTTACACGACCTTAGTGCCTTTGAGAGGAGATTCTCAACGGTTGCATCGGTTATCTGCTCATTGGATGTTTACGAAAAAAGCAGGGATAATCACCGGATTATCCCTGCTTCCATTACCTGAATCTGTGCAATGGTTAGACGACGATGTTCACCAATCGGCCGGGCACATAGATCACCTTGCGAGGAGTCTTGCCCTCCAGATAGGCGATCACGTTCTCGCTGGCCAGGGCGGCGGCTTTGGCGTCTTCATCTTTGACATCCACCGGCAGCACGATGCGATCACGCAGCTTACCGTTCACCTGAACGATCAGGGTGATCTCATCTTCTCTGGTGGCGGCTTCATCCACTTCGGGCCATTGCTGAGTGTGCACTGAATAGTCATGCCCGGATTTTTCCCAGAGCTCCTCGGCGATATGCGGGGTGACGGGGGCCATCATCCGCAGGTAGATGCTTTCAGCTTCCTTCCAGGCTTCGCTGCCGAAGGCGCCATTCGCCTTGGCGGTGGTCATTTCGTTGAGTAATTCCATCAGGCCGGAGACGATCGTGTTGAAGTTGAAGGTCTCGAAATCGCGGGTGACGGAGGCCAGGGTTTGATGCACCTTGCGGCGCAGGACCTTGAGTGTCTCCTTGTCAGCCGTTTGGGCGTTATCCACCGGCTCGAGGAAGTTGTACCAGACCTTGCGCAGCCAGCGGGCGCTGCCTTCAATGCCGCTGCTGTTCCAGGGAGCGCCCAGTTCCCAGCGGGCAAAGAACATCAGATAAGCCCGGACGGTGTCCGCGCCATATTCGGCCACCAGATCGTCCGGGGAAATCACATTGCCGCGGCTCTTGGACATCTTCTCGTTGTCTTCGCCCAGCACCATACCCTGATTACGCAGGGCAAGCATGGGTTCCTTGCCCCTGGTGATCCCCAGATCGCGCAGGGCTTTATGGAAGAAGCGGGTATAGATGAGATGCATGGTGGCGTGTTCGATGCCGCCGGTGTAGATATCTACAGGCATCCAGTAGTCATACTCCTTCGGATCGAAGGGGCCTTGATCGTAATTGGGGCTGAGGTAACGCAGGTGATACCACGAGGAACACATGAAGGTGTCCATGGTATCGGTCTCGCGCTCGGCCTTGCCGCCGCATTTCGGGCAGGTGGTGAAACGCCAGGAGGGGTGCAATTTCAGCGGGCTTTCGCCGGTGGGCAGCCATTCGACATCTTCCGGCAACAGCACGGGCAGATCAGCATCCGGTACGGGCACCGCGCCGCATTTCTCGCAGTGGATGATCGGGATCGGCGCGCCCCAATAGCGCTGGCGGGAGATCAGCCAGTCACGCAGGCGGTAGTTCACGGCGCGCTTGCCCACGTTGCGTTCTTCCAGATAGGCGATGGCTTTATCAAAAGCCTGGTCGCCGGGCGTGCCGGTCAGCGGGCCGGAATTGACCAT
>CAYUSC010000037.1:0-6546 GCA_964447265.1 uncultured Candidatus Brevefilum sp. | reverse complement strand
CTTTATCAAAAGCCTGGTCGCCGGGCGTGCCGGTCAGCGGGCCGGAATTGACCATCGAGCCTTTCGCGGGAACCGCTGCGGTCATTTCCTCAGAAACAATCGGATCCATGTCGTCGGGTTGGATGACCACGATGATCGGCAGGTTATATTTGCGGGCAAAATCGAAGTCGCGCTGGTCATGCGAGGGGACGGCCATGATCGCGCCGGTGCCGTAGCTCATCAGGACGTAATCGGCGATCCAGATCGGGATCCTCTCACCGTTGACCGGGTTGATTGCGTAACCGCCAGTGAAGACGCCGGTCTTTTCGCGGTCGGCTGCTTCACGCTGGATGTCGCCCATCAGTTTGGCTTCCTGTTGATAGGCTTCGACCGCGCCTTCCTGTTCCGCAGTGGTCAGCTTAGCCACCAGGTGATGTTCCGGCGCCAGGACCATGAAGGTGGCGCCCCAGAGCGTGTCGGGACGGGTGGTGAAGACTTCGATCTCGTCGCCGTCTTCGGTGGTGAAGACCACGGCAGCGCCTTCGGAGCGGTTGATCCAGTTGGTCTGCAGGGTCTGGACCTGTTCGGGCCAGTCCATGTTGGAGAAATCCAACAGCTCATCGGCGTAGTTTGTGATGCGGAAGAACCACTGGCGCAGGTTTTTCTTGATGACCTGGGTGCCGCAGCGTTCACAATGACGGTCTTCGCCCTGCACCTGTTCGCGGGCCAGGGTGGTGTTGCAGTGGGGGCAGAAATCCACCGGGGCGTCTTTTTGATAGGCCAGGTCGTTCTTGAAGAACTGGGTGAAGAACCATTGGGTCCATTTATAATATTCGGGGTCGGCCGAGACGGCTTCCCGGCGCCAGTCGAACATCGCGCCCATCGAGCGGAGCTGGCGGCGCATGTTGTCAATGTTGCTGTAGGTCCACTTTTTGGGGTGGATCGAGCGCTGGATGGCGGCGTTTTCAGCCGGCAAGCCGAAGGCATCAAAACCCATCGGGAACATCACATTGAAGCCCTGCATCCGCTTGAAGCGCGCCCGGGAATCCGAGGGCGTCATCGCATACCAGTGACCGATGTGCAGGTCGCCGGAAGGATAGGGCAGCATCGTCAGGGCATAGAACTTGGGCTTATCCGGGTCGATGTCCGAATGATAGAGCTTGTCGGCGTCCCAGCGGCTTTGCCACTTGGGTTCAATCTCTTCAGGTTTATATGTAGGAATACTGGTCGGGTCTGACATAAATAATCTTCTCCAAAAAAGGTTCAATCGGTGAGCGATAAAGCATCGCCTGTGTTTGAAACGGTTCACAGGCACCGGGTCTCATTTTACCGCAGATGGAGGGCAGGGCAGCCGAAATCGTACGGCTCAACTTTGAATGCCGGCCCACGATCAGGCGCCCGAAACCAACCTCCCTGGGGAGTGGATGAAGCTGGAATTGTGACGTGCTTTGCTTGCATCCTGAACCATCCTTAAAATAAAAAACGCCGTCCGCACAGGGACGACGTCGCTGACGCCGCGGTACCACCCTGCTTCCCGAACCTCCATCAAGGCCGGACAGCTTGGGCCGCGATAACGAGCGGTGAGCGTCACCGGTTACTGGACCCAATATATTGGGCATTCACCGATGCCATCTATCCCCGGAGGGAAAAGCGAGGCGAGTTCGACCTTGTTTCTGGCGCTCCGCAACGCCTGCCGGGCTTTCACGCTCCCCGGTTCGCTGGCGGATGGTCTACTACTCCTGCCGTGATGTTTTTGATATTGTCCACTGATTGTAACATATTTCATATAGGGGATTCAATTACCCAATGTCGCTGTCCCAACAGGCGGGAAGAGCGTAATAAAAAGTATGATAATATCAGGTCTTAAATTTTCACTTGTGGTTAGGATGCTGGATGAACCCTGAAATCATCGCTCTCATTTCATTTATCGCCGTGACGACCTACACGCCCGGGCCGAATAATATCTCGGCCGCGTCAATGGGGGTGCTGTATGGCTATAAGCGCACCCTGCCCTATATGCTGGGGATGGTTTCGGGCTTCTTCATGATGCTGACCCTCACCGGGCTGGTCTCGGGATTCCTGATTGAGAAGATCCCCGCTTTTGAAACGGTGCTGCGGATCGCGGGCGCGCTGTATATCCTCTGGCTGGCCTGGCACACCCTGCGCGCAAGTTACACCTTTGATGAAGAGCAGGCCAAGCCGCTGGGTTACCTCCAGGGCTTCCTGCTGCAGGTGCTGAATGTCAAGGTGATTGTCTATGGGCTGACGCTCTATGGCACCTTTTTGGCGAACAAGATCCCCTCACTGCCGATATTGGTGCTCTCGGCGTTTCTATTTGCTTGTGTGGGATTTACTTCCGTGAGTCTGTGGACCTTGTTTGGCGCGGGGATTCGCAGATATTTGAATCGGCCCAAAGTGCGCCAGGTGGTGAATGCGGTTCTGGCTCTTATGCTGGTCTATACCGCGGTGGATATCAGCGGGGTGTTGAAGTAGGTAAGGGAAAATCATCAACTTGTTACGTGTATTGTAAATTAAAAAATTAAATGCACCACATGGGTGCATTTAAAGGGTAAGCGTTAATCTTGGCTAAGGGACAGCTAGATAGACTGTGTCACCGAACAGTAAGGGCTCATAAACTAAGACGAGATTTGTGTCAGATTGCTTAATAATGAATGGAATATAACCGGACACAGTTGCATCGCCATAGAATTCAACTGATTCGAGCAGTCCCTCAACCCCAGTTACCAACCATTCAGGGTCATATGCGATTCCTGAAGAACCTATCAATGAAATATTCCAATATGAAGAGATATTGCATTGATCATCCATGGATTTTTTGCAGGTTATCTGGAGCTCTATGAGAACATATTCCTGATCACTTTCAGGCTCGGTGTTGAACATATTACCTGCCTTGATGATGTCATCCGCTGGGCGGGTGATACTTATGATTTTAAGAGCCAAATCATCAACAATCACTTCTGAACCTACAGGTGCAGGATTGCTTCTAGTAGTTCCAACATCTGGTAAATCAGTTGGTTCTTGTTGAGATGGTGCTTCTTCTTCGCTCGATTGGTTGACGACAACGCTATTTTCTGAACTTCCGCAAGCAATTGAAGTTAAAATCAACCCAAGAATGGCTAGAAAGACGTACACTTTACTTTTCATATTTCCTCCTAAAAAAGTGCTTACCCCGATTCAATTATATACTACTTGAGGATTGAATCTGTCGAAGGAAATATCAATGGTTTATTCAGCGGATCGCCAGAAAAACAATTTTCTCCATCAATCTGCAGCGCAGACAGTATCCCCGCTAGGGGGAAGCCTGAATTAAGCCTTCCCCCGAGGAGCGAAGTGACGAAGTCCCTTGAGGGATGAGGGGAAGGTGGCCCGAAGGGGCAGATGAGGTGAATATTTCAATCCTACCTAATTCAGAAATGAATAAATTGTTGCGAGGTTTCCCCTCATCAGTCTGCATAGCAGACAGCTTCCCCACCAGGGGGAAGCCTTAAAAATTAGGATATGCATATTGCATTAGCCTTAAGTTATTAAGCCTTCCCCCGAGGAGCGAAGTGACGAAGTCCCTTGAGGGATGAGGGGAAGGTGGCCCGGAGGGCCGGATAAGGAGGAATATTATATCAACGTTGACCCCTCATCAGTCTGCTACGCAGACAGCTTCCCCGCCAGGGGGAAGCCTTAAGAAAATATTATTACCCTGTAGGATATGTTTACTATTTAAGCCTTCCCCTTGAGGGGAAGGTGCCCCGCAGGGGCGGATGAGGTGGCTATAATTCTTCAGGAAATAGGATTGAAAAGATATCCTTACAAACATATTCAAAATCGTTGTTTATCTCATTGTTTGAATATCGTTTAATTTTTAGCCCCAGACTGTATAGATATTTATCCCGCTCTTTATCGTCCTTCATTCCCTCGGATTCATAATGCTGAGAACCATCCAATTCAATGACTAGTTTCGCACTGGAACAATAGAAGTCAACGATATAGCGTCCGATGACTTTTTGTCGGTTGAATGTTATAGGAAGTTGTTTGAGAAAGTCATACCATAGATGGCGTTCCTCTTTGGTCATTTCATTACGTAAATGTTGAGCCAAACGAGTCAGTTTAGGATTTTCTTCCAAGATTTCCTCCCTATGCTTTCAAAATTATCCCCTCATCATTCTGCTGCGCAGACAGTTTGTCCTGAGGAGAGTCCGACGAAATCCCCGCAGGGGACCAGGGGGAAGCCTGAGTAAACGCCTTCCCTTTGAGGGGAGTTGGCCCGGAGGGCCGGATGAGGTGAACTTCCTAAAAAGGAATGTTACACTCGTAACTGATTACCCGCCAAAGAACTCCAGCAAGATCGGATTTATATCATCAGGATTCCGCAGGGGAAAGTCGTGGGTCACGCCTGGCAGAATCATAGTCTTGCACATGGGATTCCGTTTACCCAATTCCTCGATTGAAATTTTCATCTCAAGGGTTTCATTATTTCCGCAAATCGCAAGCATCGGGATTTTGACGTCCGGATAGCCCTCGAGGTCATCCAGCTTCACGCGGTTGGCAAAGAACGCGATGTAATTCTCTTTAGTGATCTTGGGGCCATGGGCCACCAGAAATTCGGTCTGTTCTTCATTGTAATGCCAGTATTTTGCCTGCCACTTCAATAGGAAGCGGAACTTCAACGTGAATGCGCTGAACTTCGCCATTTTGACATAATTGGCGACGGATTTCTCCGTGGAGCAGACCCAGGGGCTCATGAAGACAGCTTTATCGAAGTAATCGGGGTATTTTGCAACGAGTGCGACCGCCAGCTCGCCACCCATTGAGTGACCCATGATATGAATTTTCTCCTCACCCAGCGATTCGATCAATTCCACAAGTGCGCTGACCACCGCTTCAGGTTCGTAGGGTTGATCCGTTTCCAGACCGTTTCCGAAAAGGTGGGGAACGATTAAATGGTATTTATCCTGAAAGCTGTATTGGTGCGCAAAGGTGTGGACTGCGCCCGCGCCATGCAGCATCAACAGGGTGGGATTTTCTCGATTGCCATATTCGTCATAATGGATCATAGGACCTCGGAGGGTGGAAGAAAGTTCATGATAATTTTATCAAGGCCAGGGGTTTTTTGGGTAATTAGTTTACTGATTGAAATTCCGCGAGTAGATTGATTTATGAACCTGCTGCGGACTTAACCATATTGATCTCGCCCGGCTCCTCACTGGCGATAAATCCCAATGATTCATACAGGTGAACAGCGCCCAGGTTCTCCTCATCCACCGCCAGAAACGCCTTGCGAGCGCCATGGCGTTTGCCATACTGCAGGGCCTGCATTACCAGCCGACGGCCGATGCCTTTCCCCTGGTGGTTTGGCTTGACGGCAACTTCTCTGATCCAGACAATCGGCCCATTCTCTTGCTCTCCGCCATATAGGCCCGTGCAGACAATTCCTACCAGTTCGCCATTCATCCGATAACCCAAAATGGCAGGGTTCAAAATGCCCTCCGAGCCGGATAGCCATTGCCGGAACCATTCCGGTGTCTGCCCGGTGAACCCCCGGCTTTGTCCCCGGCATTGCAGGGTGATCTCCGAGGCGGCATCGATTTCATCCGGTGACAAAATCTCAAACTCAGTATCGGGATTTTCCGGAATATCGTCCAGGTCAGGCCGGAAATAATCATGCCAGATATTTCTGATGGTCACCCCGGCCGCTTCAAGGGCCGGCACCCACGCCCGCGGAACGAAGGTGAGCAGGAATGGGCTTCTGGCGGGTAATGAGGTGATGAGGTTGTCAACGTTGTTGGCGGCCCAAAGACATTGGTCAGTGTGAGCTTCGTTGTTATAGCCCCGCAATAAAATCAGCCCATCATCTTCCGCCAGCAGCCAATAATCCATCAGCTCGTCAAATTCAGCATATTGGAAAGAAGATTGCGTAAAATCCGCAGCGTGAGCTTTGATCCGGTCAAATTCTGCCTTATCCAAGCAAGGTACTCCTCTGAAGCAAGCGATTATGCGTTGGGATTATCTACAACCCGAAACACCTCATCCAGGCAGAGCTCGCCGGGTTCTTCCACCCAGGCATAGCGGACGCCATCCCGCAGCGGACAGGGGAGGTTCTCCTGAAAGAGCTGGCATTCCGGCCAGCAGGTCTTGCCTTCCTGCAGGATACCGAGTGCGAGCTTATTGGCCTTGATGATGGCGCCTTTTACGGGCATTTGGTCGCATTCGATGGTGATATCGGCGACGAAACGCTTGAAGCAAAGGCCGCGCAGCTCGGCGGCATTGACTTCCTGTCGAGCGGAGAGGCTTAACAGGCTGACGGGACGGTCGGCTTTTTTGCGTTGAGCGCCTTCCATGCCGTCCACGTTGAAGCGAGCGCACTTTTCATGATCCAGAATTTCAGCAACTTTGTATTCCATCTGAGTTCCCTTTAGCTGTTGGTTTGCTTTGGTAGAGGGGGTTCCTCCATCCTATCCATTTTATCATTGCCCGGAAGGGGAGATGAGTACATTGAGTATTTCGGCTAGTCCCGCTGGATTTTCGATCATGGGCAAGTGGCAGGAATCTTTTACA
>CAYUSC010000036.1:11212-22976 GCA_964447265.1 uncultured Candidatus Brevefilum sp. | reverse complement strand
TTGAGCAAGGGCGGTTTCTGTTGGAACGAAGCCTATCATTGTCAATAGGATCATGAATGCGATCAAGGTTCTTTTCATTTTTTTGTTTCCTTTTTAATTCATCTGGATGGCGTTTTGATAAACGCTGCTGCTGACGATCTGACCATCCAATATGTAGATAATATCGTCTGTCAATTGACCCATGCGAGGATCATGGGTGACCACCATAACCGTTCGGCCATCTTTGTTCAATGCGGATAGGTTCTCCATGATGGACCAGCCACTGGCCGTGTCGAGGTTGCCGGTTGGCTCATCTGCCAGAATTAGGGTTGGGTTGTTCACAAGCGCCCGGGCAATGGCAACACGCTGCTGTTGGCCGCCGGAGAGTTCGGATGGTTTATGCCCGGCCCGGTCTGCAATCCCCAATTGCTCCATCACGTCCATTGCCCTCTCATGGCGTTCTTTGGCGGGAATATTTTTAAAGCGCATTGGGAAGCTTACATTTTCAAGGGCAGTGAAAGATTGGAGCAGGTTGAAGGACTGGAAGACAAATCCGACAGTTTCTCGTCTGAAAACTGCCAGATCGTTTTCATCCAATTCATTCAAACAGTTACCGTTGAGCCAGATATCACCGCTTGTAGGACGGTCCAATCCCCCCAGGAGATGCAGTAGAGTGCTCTTGCCTGAACCTGAGGGTCCCATAATGATGGAGAATGAACCTCTATCCAATTCCAAATTAATGCCATCAAGGGCTTTGACCTTAACTGTTCCTATCTCGTAATGCTTGGAAAGCGCTTCGGTGCGGATGAAAGCCATAATTTTCGTCTCTTTGTTGCAGAATGAGAATTAGAAGAACGGCTGAATAGCGCCGAGTCCGCTGAACCGAGACACAAAGAAGCCTGGGACGACAACTAAAGCTGCAAAGATCACCAAGGCAATAATTGTTACCCACAGCGCTTTTTTCGTTTTTAGGCCGCTGACAATGGGAACCCCGATTAAAATCAAGGCGACAAATCCCAGTGTGTAGATATCCAGCAATCCTAAGATGATCCGAAGCAGGTCCAAACCGCCGCTTTGGCCGGCAGTTATAAAGCCGGATAAGCCGGACGCTCCGATTAACTGACGTTTACTGATCACATAGATGATCTGGATCAGGTATCGCAAGATGAAAGGCGAAGATGCCCAAGCAACAAGGTTCTGATAGACCACCTGTGGCTGACGTGAACCTATGAAAGTCATCAATAAATACAGGACGCTGCCAAAAATGAACCATCCCAGCCAGAGCTTGATCAGCGCGCCCAGTAATGGAAAGATGTAGATGAACAAAGGGCTTTGCATAGCCTGCTGACCTTCAAAAAATTGGTTCTGTTGTTCCTCAGACCAATATTGGAAGTCTTCAGGAGGTTGATTTATGCTCATTTGAGCATCCATCAGCCTTGCAGGACCGGCAACAATGGAGAAGATGAGCACCAATGCCGTCAGAACCAGCATAGGTTTGAGCCATACGCCCTTGTCAATAGATGCAATTGCTGAGAAAAGTTTCTTAGGGTGTAAAAAAACATCTAAGAACCAGGCCCATGAACCTCTTTCAAGTGGTTTTGCGATAGTGTTATTTTGATCAACCGACATAGTAACCTCCATGAATTTTTCAACAATCTCAATGACGGTTTATAAGCTTCTTTAGTTCCGAAATTGTGCAAATTAGCCGCAGAATCTAATTCTCCCATGAGTGATACCTTCTGCAATTATCTATTCTAATTGAGTATCACCAATTTTGTAGATGATATTCGTAATGAATTTATCCAGTCTATCAATATTCTTTGATTGAGGTTTAATGAAAAAACACACCAATCAGCCTGAAATGGGTGTGTTTTATTTCCAAAAGTGAAAACGGAGTGATCTACATCATTCTGCGGACATTTGTGGAATTGAAGTAAGCGAACTGTTGATCCAATCCACAAGCGCCTGATCCCAGAAAAAGACATCCATCTCTTTATTCACGGTGGGGATGAAAGTTCGCCCGTAGGTGATCAGATCATCGCCAGGGTTGAAATACTGGATCGTTGCCGGATCGACCTCATTGACCATGCACAGACCTGTCTGGATCAAGGCGGGTGTGGCATCCGTCAGGACGACATTGGAAAAGGTATTAATGACGTCCGGCAGGTTCGCAAGAACGGTTGGGTCAGTCAAGCGCTCCAGAATGCCTTGAATGATCAGAGATTGGTAATCAATCCGGATATTATCGGAAGAATTCTTACGGTTGCGAGCCAGGATCAGTGCTTTCTCGCCATTGAGCCATTGGGTACCAGCCGGGAAGGTGGCAGCCGGCTCGGCATCCACGGACTGGGGTAGAGTCACACTGATGCCGCCAATGCTATCAATGAAGTTCTGAAACGCCGAGAAATTGATGACCAGATAATTATCCACACTGACGCCAAAATTGGTTTGTAATGCCTCAGCCAATGCTCCGGCGCCATAGCCGGACCCTGAGAAATGCCCCATGCCTTGTGTCCCGAAGAGATAGGTTTGATTGATCAGCACAGGCGCATCCACTTCCAGGTTCGGACCGGGATCTTCAATCAGGATCGCCCGGGGCAGAGCAACGATATTTACCTGAGGGATGGTGAAGTCTATGTGAACGATTCGGATCACATCCGCCAGGCCATAAAGGTAGTTGCTCCCGCGGAAGTCAGTTCCGACCACCAGGATCGTCATTTCATCAATATCTCCACAAACAGGGGGAGGGCCTTCTTTTTCAGGCTCCGCTGTGCTTTGGTAAGAACCGGCAACCTCAGTCTGGGTTGTTTCTGAGGTTGGCAGGTTGAGTGGGTCTCCCAATGGCTCATGCATTAAAGTCGTGAAGAGAGAGGCGAGCAAAATACCGCCGCCGAGCAGCGCCACGCCAAGAACGCCTATGGAAAGCCCCAGCAAAACCTTATTGGTCTTCTTACCGGATGGTTTGGCTACTTTTTCTGGCCTGTCTGAATTTCCTGAAGTCATAATGGTCCTTTATCCTAAAATTTGCCATTGCGTGAGTCATCTGAATTAATACAGACGGAAATTCCATTTTCTTTGTTCCAAATTCAAGGACCACTATACTCTATATGTGAAAAAATGGATATGAGAGCATTAAACTCAAATGATTGACAACACTGGGTGATTGAAGCTTAGAGCAACCATTCAGGATGGTCTTCCCGGGCCTGGGCGATGATGGCGTAGCCGGCAACCTTAAGCCAGGGCACCTTTTTGCCAAAATCCTGATAATACTCAAAATAGTGGTTGATATGCTCCTGGATATCCTCTTCCTGAGCTCTTGAAGGTCGCATCAACCAGGTATCTCCCCAACGTAAATTATCATAATCCATTTGTGAAAGCATTTTTGGAATGAATTCATTTTTAAAATAGCGGGTGAGGGCCGGCTCATCCGAAGTGGCCTGAAAGTTCTTAATCTCCCATCGGAATTGAGTGAGGAAATCCTCATAAGCCAGATCGTCCGGCAAAAGCCAGGGGTAAATCTGACGTCTTTTCTCATTAACATCACGAAAGGTCAACACAGGGCCTTTCCTCTCGTCCGGCCTGACCTCAATCAATGTAGCCAGGTAATCCTCGCCAATTTGAAGGGGATCCCCCAGATTCATAAGCAGCAGGGACTGCCTGGCGCTGCCGATGATGGCATTATCCGGGCTATGTTGAGCAATCACAGAGGCTAAATCGTTGAGGAAATCCGAATAGGACACATCAACCAGATGGTCCTGATTGAGGGTCCATTTTTTGTGATGGATATCTCTGATTTCGATGATTGGATTGTTGACAGCGATAATTTCTGCAATCTGATGATTGGCGAAGACCAATTTATGGCCAACGCGAAAATGTCTCATCACGTGATCGATATCAATGGACATAACACCTCAAATCTGAATCCATGCGGCCCGTAAAAACCCTATCTCGAAAGGGTTCTTATGAAAATTATTTGGTTGCTATCCCCGTTCAACGAATGGTTGGCTGCAATAGGGTTTTCGCACAATTTGAAGTTTATTTATGTTATATCTCAAGACAAAATGGGGAAGGAGGGGCTCGAACCCTCACGCATTGCTGCACGTGATCCTAAGTCACGCCTGTCTGCCAATTCCAGCACTTCCCCGGGATTTCGATGCCAGCTAAAATTGCACCGGTAATTTTATCATGGAAGCATATAAAAGCGGCCAAAATTAAATCAAAAACCCGCCTGATTTGGATTACAAATCAGGCGGAGTTCATTATTTGAGCGGAAGTGTTTGAAAAACAGAAAATAATTCTCAGCTTACAGATTGGGTACCGAATAAATGAATATGCCGCAAAACTTCCTGTTTCGCATATTCAGTCATGTGGAGCGAAATTTCATGGCTCAAAGATTTTTCCAATGTAGATATTTCTTCCCCGATCTGGGCTGACACCTTCAAGGTCAGGTTGGTGAATGCGTTGATTTTACTGATCCCGCTTTGAATGACATGTTTGAAGTTCTCAGCTGAAAGTCCCGACCCACCGTGCATGACCAGCGGAACCGAAACAAGCGATCGGATTTCTTCGAGTCGCTCGAAATCAAGTTTTGGCGCTGATTTGTACACCCCGTGAACCGTCCCAATGGCTATGGCCACGGCATCCACACCGGTTCTCTCAACAAATTCGACTGCTGCATCCGGTTCGGTGTACAGGGTGTCATCCTGAACAGATTCGACAGAATCGCTGGAGGCGCCAACGTGGCCAATTTCACCTTCAACCGTTATCCCACAGGCATGGGCCATTTCCACGACCCGTTTGGTTTCGGCGATATTCTCATTGAATGGCAGATTGGACCCATCAATCATGACAGATGAAAATCCCGCCCGAATAGCTCTCGCACAGGCTTCAAAACTGCCGCCATGATCAAAATGGAGGCAGACCGGGACGGTTGTGCGTGAAATGCGGTCCACAAGATAGGGGAGGAGATTGGTGAAATCCGGCCCCGGAAAATCGCCTGTTGCGACAATTATTGGTGTCCGGCTTTCTTCCGCAGCTTGCAGAATTCCTTCCGTAAAGGCGTGATCCATGGTATCGAATGCCCCCACAGCAAAATGTTGTTCGCGTGTGTTCTTCAATACCTCGGTAAGACTCACCATCGGCATAGTGTATTCCTCTTTCTATGATTTTCTCTAAAAACGGATCATGACCCGATAGGTTTCTGGTTTTAACGCTTCCAAAAATGCGTTCTCAGCCTCTTCCACCGGATAGACAACAGAAATTAAATCGTTCACGGCGATTATACCCTTAGAAAGGACATTCACTGCCTGGTCGAAAGAAATAATGCTTGGATTGACTGCCCCGGTGAGGATTGATTCAGAATTGTGAATCCAATTTGGGCTTACTTCAATCGGGTGATCGGGATGTTGTGAACTGTAGGTTATGCAGGTTCCCAGGTTCCCGGTCATCCGGATGGCATCCTCAGCCACGCTGGAAATGGCCGTTGTATTGAAAACCGACTCGGCGCCGCGCCCATCGGTCAGTTCCAACACCCTCGCCACCGCGTCTTCACCGGATGGATCAATGACGATGTCGCAGCCATGGGCGAGGGCAAATTCTCGCCTGGCCGCAATCGGTTCGCTTAATATTGTTCTGACACCCATTTTCTGCAGACATAGGATATGAAGCTGCCCCATCACACCCCCGCCGATGACAACCGCGTCATCACCAATTTTTGGCGCGGCTCTGCGGATACTGTGCAGCACACAGGCTAAAGGTTCCGTTAGAGCGATCTGTTCGAATGGCATATCGTTGTTGAAGCACCAGACTGCGGACCGATCCAAACAAATATATTCCGCCAGACCTCCCATGCCGTAAACTTCGGGTCCATTCAGGAGGAATGTTTTCAATTCCACGCATTGCGTGGGTTCACCACGACGACAGTAATAGCAGCTGTTACAAGCCTTCACCAGGCGAGCAGCCACATGGGCTCCAATGGGATATTCCTCAGGATCCACACCGACGCCTATCGCACTGATTTCGCCTGAAATTTCATGCCCGCCCACCATTGGCAGGGGGACCTTTTTCTCGCCAATAAAGACTCGCTGTTCCCATGTACAAAGGGCGCAATTGCGAATCCTGATCTGGATTTCATTTTCTTTTGGCTCTGGTCGTTCCATACGGATAATGGCCACGGTCCGTTCACCGGTAACCGCCACGGCTCTCATTTTGTCAGCCATAATTACTACCTCCTTAAAACCTTCCATGCCATAAATGCCATGAATCGTATTCTTTTCCGATCAACTAATAATTGGTTTGAATGAAATTTATTTCCATTCTATAATTCATCTATATGGTGCAGGGGATTGCGCCATATCAACCCGGGGGAGACGCTTTTTACAGCGTCTCCCCAAGCCACGCTTCAATCCGAAATTTCTCCTAAATCAATTTTAGAAAATCCCGATAACCCCACCGACAACACCAAGGGCGACCACGATCAACAGCACCCAATAGGTTGCCACGCCTTTTTTCTGCAGCTTGTAACAGCCGAGTGTGAGCAGCAAGGGTAAGAGTCCGGGAAGAATTGCATCAAACAGGCTCTGCTGCAATGAGAATGTCTCGCCGGATGATAATGGGATTTGAACGGCAAGATTCAATGAGACGTACTTGGAAACCAAACCACCCAGGACTGCACATCCAAGAATGCCAGCGGCAAGGATCACTTTCTTCATCACGCCGCTTTCCATCAGGTCCAAAATGGCTTCGCTGCCCTTGTTGTAACCCAACATCAACAGCCAGTAACCAAAAGCATAGTAGAGGCCATAGAAGAGAACGGAGTAGATGATCGGAGCAGCAACGTTACCCTCTTTTGCCAACCCGACGAACATAATCAGCATCAAGGGAATGACAACAGCCTGCCAAAGGGTGTCGCCAATGCCAGCCAGGGGACCCATCAAACCGGTTTTAATTGAGGTGAAGGTATCCTCATTCAGATCCGCGCCCTGTTTTTTCTGTTCTTCCATCGCAGCAACCAGGCCAATGACGGCTGATCCGGTCGCATTTTCTGTATTGAAGAATTGGATGTGGCGCTGCATCGCCGCTTTTGTTTCAACGGGGTCATCTTTATAAAGCTTTGTGATCACATTGGACATGGAATGGAGGAAACCGACACCCTGCATACGCTCGTAGTTATAGCAGGACTGGAAGTAATACATCCAGTTCCACCACGATGTTCGCAGGTCTTTTTTCGTCAGCAGTTTATCCGGTTTATTTTCAATTGCCTCCGCTGAACTCTTTTTCCCAAGTTTAAAGCCATCCGTACCGCCAACATAGAGCAGCGAGATGCAGAGGAAGATCAAGGCGAGCGGGAGGGTATTCAGGCCAAGGAATGCCGAAACCAGGAAGCCGAGAAAGAAGAAAATCCGCGCAGGGCCTTTGAAGATTGCCAGCAGCATCATGCCAATACCGACTGCCGGCAGCATACCACCAATAACGCTCAGGACGCCCAGGAACTTGCCGCTCAGGCTTGCGATCAGTCCGCTGACGTAATTCGCGCCGAAGTAGGCGGCGAAGAAACAGGGGATTGCGGTGATCACAAACAAAAGCAGTTGAGGAAGCAGAATATTGGCGATCCAGACCTTTTCCGGTTTACCTTCTTCAACGTATTTTTCTGCAACACGGACAAAGAAGGAATCGAGGGTCAGGCGACCAACCCAAACGAGGGAACCCAACAGACCGAGCGGTACGGCAATTGCCAGCGCCGCGTTGGCATCGATTCCACTCGTGATGGCCAGGGCTGTCCCGAGGATACCTGCCAGGGACATATCTGCAGGCATTGATCCGCCGGCGCTGATGAAGCCGATGTACATCAGGTTGATGGTTGCGCCGATGATCGTACCCGTGACCGGATCACCCAGAATAATGCCAACGACAAGTCCTGCCACCATTGGGCGATATAAGGTTGCGTAGTTGCCAAGACCTCCCGCCGGCCAGGGACTATTGGCCAGGTAATACAATAATGCGATAAGTAATGCTTGAGTAATTGACATAACTAACTCTCCTTGAACAAATTCTTGATCTTGATCGGAATTTCGCGTGGGACCAACTGGTACTGCATGTCGATACCCCTATCGACTAACCGTTTCATGCAAGCCACCTCGTCAGGGCTGGCAGAAACGTTTTTATTAAATCGATTGCGTCCGGGTTTCATACCTATTCCGCCCAGAACAATCGTTTTAAGAACAACGCCATCGTCAACTAATCGCTCCATAACCTCAGGTGTTTTGGTGAGGAGCATAATTTTTTCATCACCTACGGCTTCTTCCTTAAGAAATACACCGGCATTTTCCACGGATAGGATCGAGACTGTAATATCCGGCGGAGCGGCAGCTTTGAGCAGACGCTGGGTGAAGCCATCGTTTACCAGAGCGTCATCCGCAATCAGGATCTGGGACACACTGGTCGTCCGGCACCAGGCTGTTACGACCTGCCCGTGGATCAAGCGATCATCAATTCGAGCCAAAACTATCTTTCGCATAGCCATTATCCTTCTTAGTCTTCCAATAATGTGTTCACATCAAGAATAGATTGCCCGGCTAATTCCATTAACGTGTTCCCAGTCTCGTCAGCTGTCAAATAATCCCGGTCAATCAGCGCCTCAATCAACATGCCCAGGTTGATGCCGCTAATATGGCGAAATTTATGGTTCTGCATCAGACTGGCCGAGGCATTGAAAGGGGTGCCGGAACGGATATCACTCAAGACCATGATGTCTTCCCCTTTCCACTCCTCCAAAATGCTGTTGACTTTTTCGCGAAAACCCTCCGGGGTGTCCTCAGGATATAAACACAGCGTTTTAATTTCAGGCTGAGGGCCGACGATCATTTCAGCGCTTTTCAACATTGATTCAGCCAAATTTCCATGTGAGACCAATAAAAGTTGAAACATTATTTCTCCTCCGCCAGATCCAACCGGTCCAGAATCTGCTGGGCGGTGTTGGTGTCAGTAACCAGATCATTGAAGTATTTATTGCGGGCTGCGGCTATGATGCCCTCCACTTTGGGTCCGCCACCTGCAAGACAAATGACCTTTTCAATTTTTTTCAGATCTGCCAGGTTGAGTGATGTTTGAAAATAAAGTTTTGAGGTATCGAGAATGCGGCCATCTTCGTAAAAGAAACTGGCCAGGATGTCACCGACTGTGTCGCTGTCCCGCAATAATTGGTGGTATTCCTGTGAGGCCTCAGCCAGGAGGGGAATACCATTACTGGGGGAGGGGCCCAGGCCGATGATTGCGGTATCGAGACTTTCCCATTGCTGGGTCAATCGCATATAACTTTTTTCTTCGATTTCAGCCAGTTTTTCGTTGTCTCGGATAGCTGGCATGATCGTATAAAAACTTTTTGCATTAAATTTTTCGGCGAATCGATTTGCAATGACATTTATTTGCAGATAAGGGTTATTCTCACCGAAGGACCCAACCAAAGGGAAGAAATTTAAGGGCCGATTGGTTACGCACTGATCCAAAAGGGATGAGGTGTGGTAAATGGTGTAACCCCAACCAACGCCCACATTGGTGGATTCGCTTAATAATTCAGGCAGACTGGCTGCGGCGACAGTGGCGATTCCAAGCGATAGAGCGGTTTGGCCATAATCGGTTTGGGAAGGGAGCGACGCCAATCTGACATCATTTAACTTGAGCCGGTCACGAAGTTCGTTGGCGAGTTGCAAGGTGTCATCCTGTTGAGGCATTTGGACCTGAAATTTCACCACACCGCTGGCGCGGGCTTTGGCAAGGATCCGAGAAACATGCGGCCTGGATATTGATTCACATTGGGCAATTTGTTCCTGGGAGAGATTGTCAATGTAATAGCTCTTCGCAATGCGGTAGAGCATCGGGTAATCGTCACGTTCTGGCATAATTCGGTCTCCGATACACATATGTACTGCACGAATGTACTCTTAATTACAAGTATAGACGAATTGATAAGTAATTCAATCGAATTTGTGGGTACATATGTGCGCGTTTACGACTAGGCTATTGTTGGATGGAGTGGAGATAAATAGGGCGGGTCCGAGTATAATTATCCGCCAGGTAATCAACTGAGCTATCACACTACCAAGGAGAACCCGTGTCCAGAATCGTCAAAACATCAACGCCCGGCAAAGAACGAGGCCATCTCAGTAAAGCCATTGTGGTCACAATCCGGGAATTCATGCGCCAGACGAAGCCGGATGACAGTACCCGAGATATGGTCGCTTTTATCATTCTCGCTTTACGGGAGATCGCTGACGGTATTGAAAAATCGGTCATCGCCTGGGAGAAGCGGGACTACTGGGTCAAAGCTGACAAATACCGGATGGATTGGGCCTGGGTGACGCCAAAAGAACAGGAGCTGAATAAAGCCTTCCAATCTGAGGATTGGGCAAAGATAGCCGGGTCATTGATTTCCATTATGGGGCGGTTTAGCGATATCAAGATCTCCGACAAACACCGGATGGGGAAGCCTTGGATTGGCGCATATAAAGAATACCGATCCAATCCATAACTCAAGTCTCCTTATTTAAAAAGTGAAATAAAATGAAGAAAAAGGTTCTGAATATAATATCCGGCATCCTGGTAATCGTTGTTTTCGTCGGTGGGTTTTATTATTTAACAATGAACCCGCGTCGAGGGACAATTAAAAATTTTGGTGGCTCTTTACCGCTGGATCAGGTCCTGACAAAACAAGACGCTATGGAAGACCTCCAGTATCTTTATAACCACCTCAAAAGCCGGCACCCAGCCTGGCTGGACAGATCCGAAGCGCTGACACTGGCCGTCGAAGCGCAATACCAGGCTGAACTATCAAATCTGGGTGACACCGTCACCGTTCTCGAACTGTGGCAATCTGCCGGCAGGATAGCAGCGGAGCTTCATGACGGGCACACCTGGGTGAACTGGAATAATCCCAATCCTGTGCTCTACCTTGACAACTTCAAGCAGATCAGTGATTATGGCGCGCCGCTGACTATAAATGATATTCCAACTGAGGAATTATTAGAGGTGTATCTATCCCTGTCGTCGTATGAGCTATTGTTCTATGCTGAAGCGAATTTCTATAATAAGGTTATTGTTAATGAAGCTCTGCTCGACTATATCGGCGTGGACACCACCGATGGTGTTGAGATGACCTTCCAGACGGAAAATGGGCAACAGAGTTACCATTACGAATTCGTCCCGCTTGCACGGGTGGTCAAGTATGCCTCTGATGACGATCAATGGGTCAAGTATGTCATTGACAAAGAGAACGATCTCGGCATTTTTACGCTGCGTAGTTGTAATGACAATGAGGAATATCAGGCGATATTGGACGCTTTTTTTGAGGAAATATTTGACAACTCTATTTCCAATGTGGTGGTTGACCTGCGGGGCAATGGGGGAGGCAATTCATGGGTGGCCAATCGATTCCTGCAATATATTGATGTCGATTCATATCGATCCTGGGACTCTGCTGTTCGATTTGGTTGGCTCCTCCAACGCAATGAAAATGTCGTAATCGTTAATAAAAAGCAACCAGTGACGTTCAATGGCGATTTATTTGTTTTGACCGACATGTTCACCTACAGTGCTGCTATGGATTTTGCTATGCTGATTGGAGACAATGATCTGGGATTGTTAGTGGGCGAGCCTTCCGGCAATCTGCCGGATAGCTATGGGGATTGCCTGTATTTCCAAATGCCTAACTCTGGCCTCGCGATTAGTATCTCATTCAAAGGCTGGCACCGGATTGACAGCTCACAAGCCGGTGAGCCGCTCATGCCGGATT
>CAYUSC010000036.1:0-11112 GCA_964447265.1 uncultured Candidatus Brevefilum sp. | reverse complement strand
ATCCAGGAGATCGATTAAAGCTGAAAAGCCAACCTTTTTACCAATACCTAACCCAGAATGACGCTTAGTTTAACTATAGAACTCAAAATAAAGGCTGATTAAAGGACTCTCCCCATGGGAGTTAGGAAAGAAAAAGGTAAAAATTTCATTATTGAAGTTCTTTGCAATTAGTATAAATTCAAATATCGCTAATATATTGACATAATAAATGATATAAATTATCATAGAAGTAAAAACTATGCGAAAGTAGAATAAATTATGGCTGATTCAGTTTCTAAATCCACCATTTCACAGGTCATTTCAATGTATCTGGATAGCGTTTACCTGGCTCGCAGCGAAGCCACCTACCGGACCTATAAAAATGCGATGAAAAAATTCTGCGAGGTGCTTACAGCAAGTAAGCTGAATCCTGTCGAAAGTTCTATCGCGGACCTCTCGGAAGATACCATTGCCTGGCTGGCTGCGGAACTAAAATCCTACTCCCCTGCTACGGAGCAATGTTACCTCACGGCAGCTACCGGTTTATTTGAATATATCGCTGGCGAAGAAATTACAGAGGTAAACCTGCCCAGAGTGCGGCTCCTGATCAAGCAGCGCTCTCGCCGACCCGGCATCCGTCTCCCCCAGTTTCCCCGTAACCAAATTGATGATGTGGTTGATTTTGTCCTGGCTTTGACCCAACAACCTGTGGAAGATGAACGCCAACGGCTGATCAACTATCGTGACCGGGCTTTTCTGGTCACGCTGGCAGACACCGGCTTGCGCGTCCATGAAGCCTGCGGCTTGCGCCGAGGTGATATCGACTGGAATGAAAGCCGGGCAATTGTAATCGGTAAGGGCAACCGGGAAGCTGTGGTGCGCTTTTCCAAACGGTCTCTTCAAGCCCTTAAGGACTATCTGAGCTTACGGGCCAAACAGGATGGCGCAACCGGGAAATCGCTGGGCGCATTACCCATCTTCGCCCGGCATGATAAAGCCGTTGGGGACGCCATCAAGCCCATTTCCACTACCACCGGGCGTCAAATTGTTGCTGACCGGGTTCGGCAGTCCCTTGGAGAGGAGGCTGTGGGTACGATTACCCCCCACTCTTTCCGGCATTATTTCGTCACAACCGTTCTGCAAGCCTCGGGTAATCTTAAATTGGCCCAGGAACTGGCCCGGCACAAGAATATCGCCGTTACCCAGCGTTATTCACACCTCAGCGATGACGAACTTGATAAGGAATACCTGGATATCTTCGGATAATCCCCTACCCTGTTTATACAGGTCCTTGTGATAAAAACAGGAAATTAATCCTGTTGTTTTAGTGGTACTATTGGGTGGGACAACTCACCAAAATTCATGTCCTAAAACACAACAATTTACAGTGCTGGCAGATTTCGGAAAGCCTGATTCGCCATTATCACCAAAGGAAATTTTCGCGCTTATGCCACTCAATCGTATAGACTCTCATCCGATCTTACCGATTTCAGAGAAAGAGACCCTCGAATTTACCTGGCAAGGCCAGAAACTTACCGCAAAACAAGATGAAACAATCGCCGCAGCATTGATCGCTAACGGCATTGATGTGTTCGGCCACCACCCCAAGGATGGATCACCTTTGGGGCTTTTTTGCGCCAATGGGCAATGTTCCCAATGTCTGGTGCTGTTGGAAGGCCGTCCGGTTAAGGCTTGTATGACCAAAGTTAAAGCTGGCGCTTCTATCCGACCTGCGGACGGCTTGCCGGATATCAGCTCCCTCTCGGCGGAACCGCTGACTGCACCGCTTGATCCCTCGCATGAGATCATCGAAGTCCCCGTACTGATCATCGGTGGTGGTCCAGCCGGGTTGTCAGCCGCCTTGGAACTGGGGCATCTGGGGGTTAAAACCATTTTGGTGGATGACAAATCCAACCTCGGTGGAAAATTGGTGCTGCAAACGCATCGTTTCTTCGGCTCCACTTCCGCTGTTCATGCCGGTACCCGGGGCGTTGATATCGCCCGGAAACTCGCGGGTGAACTTGAAGGGCATCCATCCGTAGAAGTCTGGCTGGATACCACGGCAATCGCGATCTACGAAGATCAGGTGGTTGGCTTGTGGAATACCGAGGATAACCGCTATATAACCGTGAAGCCGCAGGTACTGCTGGTCGCCACCGGCGCCCGGGAACGCAGTTTACCCTTCAAAGGCAATACATTACCCGGCATTTATGGCGCCGGTGCTTTCCAGACATTGGTTAATCGGGATCTTGTCCGTCCCTCGAAGAACCTCTTTATCGTCGGCGGCGGCAATGTGGGCTTGATCGCAGGCTACCATGCCCTTCAAGCTGGGATCAATGTGGTGGGTCTGGTTGAGGCGCTGCCCGAATGCGGCGGTTATAAGGTTCATGAGGATAAATTGGCCCGTTTCGGCGTTCCCATCCTGACCTCCCATACCATTTTGGAGGCTAAAGGTAAGGAACATGTCACCAGTGTGGTCATTGCAGAGGTGGATGACCATTTCAGGCCAGTTAACGGCACTGAACAGGAAATTCCCTGTGATTGCGTCCTGATCGCAGTCGGCCTCAATCCTGTGGATGAATTCCTCTTCAAAGCCCGCGAAGTGGGACTGCCGGTCTTCGCGGCTGGAGATGCCGCTGAAATTGCAGAGGCTTCAGCCGCCATCTTCTCAGGAAAAATCAAGGGCCGGGAAATCGCCCATCATCTGGGTCTGGATGTTCCCGAAGTGCCACAGGATTGGCTGGAGTTTGAAACAGTTCTGAAATCCAAACCTGGCAAGGTTCTCGGTCTGGAGGAGGAAATGCGGGCAGGGAACGCCTACCCCATCATGCACTGCCGGCAGGAAATTCCCTGCGACCCATGCTCATCGGTTTGTCCTAAGGGATTGATCAAGATCGATCCTAAGGACATCCGCCATCTCCCTGAGTTTTGTGAATTGGATGAAAAGAACTGCATTGCTTGTGAGCGGTGTGTGGCGGTCTGTCCCGGATTGGCAATCACCCTGGTGGACTTGCGGCGGGATCAGGAAAATCCCTTCGTGTCTATTCCACTGGAATTTTCATCCCACCTCATCCAGGCAGGCGATCTGGTCCCTGTAACAGATGTGGACGGGAATATTCTGGGCGAGTTTCCGGTTGATCGGGTCAGGACGCTGCGTGAGTTTTCCAGCACACTGATCGTAAGAGTGATTGTCCCTGCCGCTATCGCGACCCATGCCGCTGGAATCCAGATCACTGCCGGCTGGAGATCATCTGAAGATACTTCAGACAATTATTTGCAGGAGACCCCGCAGGAGAACATCGTCTGCCGTTGTGAGCATGTCACCGCTGACGAAATCCGCAGCCTGATCCGTTCCGGTGTTCGGGATATCAATCAGATCAAGGCTGAAACTAAAGCCACAATGGGTTCCTGTGGCGGGAAGACCTGCCTCTCACTGATCAAGAAGATCTTTCGGGAGGAAGGCGTTCCTCTGGATGAAGTGACCGATCCGCCGTTCCGTCCGGTCTTTGTTGAGACTCCGCTTGCTACATTATCCGGTCAGGATCAGGAGGGTAACTGAGCCATGACACCGAAGAACACTTTTGACGTCATCATCGTTGGCGCGGGCTCCGTGGGCGTTCCTACAGCCTATTTCCTGGCGGAAGCAGGGCTGAGCGTTTTAGTCATTGAGCAGCTTGCCAGTGTCGGTCAGGCTTCAAATAAGCATGCCATCGGTGGGATTCGGGCCACCCATTCGGACCCCGCAAAGATCAATCTCGGCAATCGCAGCCTGGATGTGTTCAAATCCTGGCAGGAACAGCACGGGGATGATATTGAATGGCGTCAGGGAGGTTATTCCTTCGTAGCATACACCGAGGACCATGTTCGGTCATTGCGGGACCTTTGCAACTGGCAAACCCAGCATGGATTGAATATCTCCTGGCTTGGCAGGGATGATCTGCTTGCTGTAATCCCCCACTTGAACGCAGAAGGCCTCTTAGGAGGTACTTATTCGCCGGAGGACGGCAGCGCTTCTCCCTTGAAATCAGCCTTTGCCTTTCATAAGCGGGCTGTGGAGGCCGGTGCAGAATTTCATTTCAATGAAGAAGTCATAGGTTTCATTCACGAAGGGAATCGTCTAATTGGAATCAAGACCGGTCAGGGCACCTATTACAGTAAATGGATTATCAATGCCGCCGGTGGATGGGCTAAAACCCTTTCGCAGATGGCCGGGGTTGATATACCCATCGAACCCGATTCACATGAGGCCGCCATCACCGAACCTGTCCAGCGCCTTTTTCACCCCATGATCGTGGATATGCGCGCCAGACCGGGTTCAGCGAACTTTTACTTCTATCAACATCCCACCGGCAAGATCATCTTTTGCATGACGCCGGAGCCTGCTATATTAGGATCACATATACTTGCCTCGAGCGACTTTTTGCCGCGGGCAGCCAGACGTCTGCTGGAATTGATGCCGATCTTACAGCATATCCGGGTCAGGCGAGTCTGGCGGGGCACCTATCCCAACACACCGGATGGCTCCCCCATCCTTGGTGAGGTGCCCGGTTTGGATGGCTATTTGCTGGCGGCCGGCATGTGCGGCCAGGGCTTCATGTTTGGCCCGGGTGTTGGATTACTAATGCGGGACCTGATATTGAATCATCTAGACAATCAGGATAAAATCATTCTGGAAAGTCTATCCTATTCAAGGTCGTTTGATTCCATAGAGGTCCTGAAGTAATGATCAAGGCTGTGGTTTTGGATATCGGCGGCGTCCTGATGCGAACTGAAGATCCTTCCGGACGCCGTTTGCTTGAAAAGCGTTATAACCTCCCTGATAAAACAGTGGATTGGCTGGTCTTTGATTCCGACGAGGCGGCTGCCTCGACCATCGGAAAAGTCCCCGCCAAAGCCGCCTGGCAGGCTGTCCAGAATAAACTTGGTATATCCGACGAGGAACTGGATGAATTTATTGAGCTGTTCTGGGTGGGCGATGTCTTTGACCAGGCCGCTTTTGACTACTTAAGCTCACTCCGTCCGGATTACATCACCGGAATCCTTTCAAACGCCTGGGAAGGCGCTCGAGAAGGTTTCGTTCAGCGTTACGGTATGATTGAAGGCGAAACGGTCGACCATATCATGATCTCCTGTGAAGAAGGCATCCGCAAGCCTGACCCGGAAATCTATCGCCGATTGAAAAATATACTGGGTGTCGAGTATGACGAGATCCTTTTCGTTGATGATTTCATCCAGAATGTGGAAGGTGCCTGTACAATGGGCATTCAAGCCCTTCATTATCAGCCTGGAATGAACTTGATTAATCAGATAAAATCTAGGCTGGAATGCTGAAACAAAAATCCGCGATGAAAGAAGACACGCGATGCAGCTGGAACAACTTTTAGAAAAACTTCCTGAAAATTATTCCGCATTTGATATAGAGCAAATCCAGAAGGCCTATCATTTTGCAGAAAAAGCCCACAAGGGACAGACTTTAGCTTCCGGTTTGCCCTATATCACCCATTGCACCTCAGTGGCTGCCATTTTGGCGGAACTCACCGTCCCGCCTGAATTGGTGATCGCGGGTATGTTACATGACGTCGTTGAGGATACATCCGTCACGCTGGACGATATTCGCAAGGAATTCAATCCGGAAATCGCCAACCTGGTGGATGGCGTCACCAAACTGACCAAGCTACCCAACCTGCTGCGTGGCGATCACCACTCAGAAGCTGAGGCTTTCATGCCCGGAGCCGTTCCTCATAAGAAGATCCGGGATGAGGATATTGCGGAGGTATTACGTAAGACCTTCCTGGCGATGAGCGACGATATCCGGGTCGTGTTGATCAAACTGGCGGACCGCCTCCACAACATGCGGACCCTCTCCTACTCCAGTGAAGAAAACCAAAAACGGATTGCTCAGGAGACGCTGGATATTTTTGCCCCCCTGGCGAACCGGCTTGGGATTTGGCAGGTCAAATGGGAACTGGAAGACCTGGCCTTCCGTTATGTCGCGCCCAAGGAATACAAGGATATTGCTGAAAAGCTGGCCAATCGCCGCGCCGACCGGGAACGGCAGATCCAGGGGATCGTCCGTCGGCTGCAGGAAGAACTTGAAGCTGAAGGGATTTCTGCCAAAATATCCGGCCGGCCGAAACATATTTATTCCATCCATAACAAAATGATCCGCAAGGAAAAGCCTTTTGAAATGTTGATGGATCTGCGCGGTGTCCGTTTGGTCGTCAAAGACATTGCCACATGTTACCGGGCCCTGGGCGTGGTCCATATGAAATGGCGGCCAATCCCCGGAGAATTTGATGACTACATTGCGGCCCGTAAGGACAACAACTACCAGTCTCTGCATACCGCGGTGATCTTTGACGATAATAAACCGCTCGAAGTCCAGATCCGCACGGAAGAAATGCATGACCGGGCGGAATACGGTATTGCGGCCCACTGGCGCTATAAGGAAAACCAGGCCAACATCAAGCAGTCCTACGAACAAAAGATCAGTTGGCTGCGCAGCCTGCTCAATTTACAGCAGGAAGGCGAAGATGCCGATGACCTGGTTGAGGGCTGGAAATCCGATGTCTTCAAGGATCGGGTCTATGTGCTCACTCCGCAAGGCGACATCATAGATCTCCCTGCCGGCTCCACCCCCATCGACTTTGCTTACCATGTCCACACCGAGATCGGTAACCGTTGTCGCGGCGCAAAGATCAATGGCAAGCTGGTGTCACTGGATTATGTGCTCGAAACCGGCAATCAGGTGGAAGTGCTGACCGCTAAACGCGGGGGTCCTTCCCGGGACTGGCTCAACCCCAACCTCGGTCTGGTCCGTACCAGCCGGGCACGCGCCAAGATCAAGCAGTGGTTCAAGCGCCAGGACAGGGAATCCAACCTGACCCAGGGCCGGGCAATGCTTGAAAAGGAATTCAAACGGCTTGGCCTCAAAAACGTTGAACTGGCTAATTACCTCGATGATCTGAATGTTAAATCAATCGAAGACCTCTATGTCGCCATTGGTTGCGGCGACATTGGCGTTGGCCGCGTGGTAAATAAGATCGCTGAGGCTGAAGAGGAAGAGCTCGAGGAAGAATTCGAACTCGCGCTGATGGAAGCGCCTGAACAGGTCGTCCCTTCTGACACCGTGGTGGTCATGGGGTTGAAGGGCATCGCAACAACGATGGCGAAATGCTGCAACCCGATGCCCGGCGATGAAATTGTTGGCTACATCACTCGCGGCCGGGGCGCCACCATTCACCGCCAGGACTGCCCAAATATCCTGCGAGTGACCGAGAAGGAGCGTCTCGTCAAGGTCACCTGGGGGCAACCCGGGAAGACCTTCACAGTGCCGATTCAACTTAAAGCCTATGACCGTCAGGGTCTGATGTCGGATATCTCCAATGTTCTCACTGATGAGAACGTCAATGTGATTGATATGTCCATGAAAATGAACCAGCATTTGGCTGTCATCAAATTGGTTCTGGGGGTGAAGGGCATTCCCCAGCTCAGCCGCATTCTCACCAGGCTGGAAAGCCTGCCCAATATTTTCGAAGCTAAACGTCGTCGTCCGGGTTAAATTTTCTGATATAATCGGGCTGCAATTTACACCCATGCAGTCTTTACGAAATTAAATACATAGTGTAAAATCGCACCGAACAACTCGCCGATTTTGTTTTTTAGGAGGAGAGAATGCCTCGAATTCATTGCCATTATCTGGATTGTCTGTTCCTCGATGGAAAATACTGCAGCGCGGCTGCGATTGAGCTTGACCCGGATACCGGCTGCAAGACCTATCAGCCCAACGATGAAGTCGACCTGGAAGATTGGGACGAACAGGAAGAAATGGATGAATGGGATGAGATGGAAGGAGAAGACGAAGAAGAACTCTGGGTTGATGAAGAGGAGGACGATCTTCTCGGCATGGAGATGGATGAGGACGAAGACGATTTCTAATAGGATAGAAATCTAAGGTCCTATCTCTTGTCATCATCCAACAATCTGGGGGAAGCATTTAGATCGATTACTGAAATTATAATAGAGGCTGCAAATAGCCTCTATTCTTTTTCCCCGCCGCACCGGGGATTGAGTATAATCATTTTAAGATTGAATTTTGAAAGAATGAAAGTAAAACCATTGGAGGTTACTAATGTCTGAAATTGAGACTATCCCATTCAAGGCTATTAATGTTTATATCAACGAGGATTATCTCGAAACAGTCTTAAAGTCGGTTCTGACGGGATATAAAAAGCTGCCGAAACAGGCTCAGATCGAATTTGTTGTTTTCCTGCGCAAATATGCGACTGTGCTGGGCTTCCGTGACCCTTCTCGGGCCCCCCTCACCTTGCAGGCCAATGCTCTGGCAAAAGCCTTTGAAGAAAAGGACGAGGTCGTTGTATATGTCCTCAGCGTCTGGGCGAAAGTCAATAATAAACTGGCCGACGAGGTGAAATCCTGGTTATCGGAGCAGGGCCTAAAGGATCTTGAGACTGAACGGGAATTCGCCGAAGACGCTGGCTTCACGAGAGATCTTCCTAAGAAACTGGGCTTTGACAAAATTGAAAAAGAATTTGCTAAAGCTAATCCCGATTCCAAGTTTGAGCGCGACGACCTTATCCTGATGGTGTTGTGGATATCAGGTCGCTTACCGAATGAATAAACTGTTATATAATGGATCAAGCTAATTTAAAAGATGCTAATTGCCCGGAGAATTAAATTATGGAACCTCTAGCGATGGAAAAAGAAGTCGGCAATACCACCATATCGCCTGAAGTATTGCATAAGATTTCACGCCTCACGACGCTCAGCGTGCAGGGTGTCAGCCGGATGGCATGCTATCGCGGCAGTCTCGAGAAGCTTCTTGGCAAAGATGAATTCAAAGGTGTCAAAGTTCAGATCAAGGACGATCAAGCCTTTGTAGATCTTTTTGTTGTCCTGATGAGCGAATTCAATGTCCGGGATGTGAGCCGAGAAATCCAGTCCCGGGTTTCACGGGCCATTACTGAAATGGTCGGCATGGAAGTCGGTGGCGTCACCGTCCATATCATGGATATTGATTTTAGTGCCTAACTCAACTACTTTATAAAAAGAACCTTTAACAATGAAATCTCGCACCAAAGCCCGTAGTATAGCCTTACAGGTACTTTACGAAGTTGATCTTTGCGGGCACCAGCCTGGGTTGGTACTTGCTGAACACTTTGAGCGCTTGAAAATTGATGATGATCTCAAGAATTTCATCAGTCAAATTGTCTCAGGCGTTGTGGAATACCAGCAGACATTGGATGAATTTATCGGCGACTTCGCTCCCGATTGGCCTCTCGATCAGGTTGCGGTAATTGACCGCAACCTTCTAAGGATCGCCCTCTGGGAAATCGCCGTTTACGAGAAGACACCGGTCAAAGTGGCCATTAATGAGGCTGTTGAACTGGCCAAACTCTATGGCTCGGATGGCACGGCTCGATTTATCAATGGCGTTTTGGGCGGTTTCATTGATAACCTGGATGAAATCAGAGTAAGCCTGGAAATTCTTCGTGATCAGGAAGAAGAGTAACCCAACTCATATTCTTAAGTCTTGGATGGGGATCGCCATAGGGTTCGTTATCCTGACGATTCTTCTGAATAGCTGTGCATTCGATTTTCCTGCTCAAACCGCTGATCCAGCAAATGCTCTCAGCGAAGCCGATCTGGCAACCCCTTCCGTCAACCTGCAATTTATTGTCAATATCCCTGCTGCCATCTCAGAAGGCCAGGGCATTGTTTTGCAGGTGCTTGATGAAGTCACCGGGTTGGCCTACAACCCTAGACTTTATATACTGTCCCCCCTTTCTCCAACACAATACTCGGTCACATTGCCTTTTCAAACTGGTTCTGTCGTTAACTACCGTTATATCCGGATTGGTAGCGCCAGCGAGGTGCCGGAATCCACCCTGTTTGAGGGTGAAGTCCGGTATCGGATGGTTAATGTGGCTGCCGATTCCGTCGTGACGGATACCGTTCAAATGTGGCTGGACACGCCGGCCCCAGATGATCCACCCACCGGGAATGTCACGGGGCAGGTCGTTTCCGCTGAAACCGGCGCGCCATTAGCGGATATTCTGGTAAATATTGCCGGCTTGCTGACGGTTACGGATGCTAATGGTAATTTTTCTCTAGCCGGCATCGCCCCAGGCGTGCAAAACATCGTTTTTTACGCTATTGACGGTGCTTTTGAGGCCTTCCAACAAGGCGCAGTGATCGCTGCAAGCGAGGTCACACCTGTTAATGTCAGCTTGAAGCCCCGACAACAGGTGGAAGTCACCTTCCAGGTTGCGCCACCCAATGATGCCCTGGGTGTTCCGATTTACCTGGCAGGAAACATCGCTCAATTGGGGAACACTTTTACCGATCTTGGGGGTGGGATGAGCGTTGACCCCAAACGGCTGCCCATGCTGACTCAACAGGATAACGGCACTTCTGAGATCACCCTTTCTCTGTATGCGGGTATGGACCTGCGTTATAAGTTCACGCTTGGCGATGGCTATTGGAATGCGGAACGTTCGTCCGTTTCCGGTAGCTGGCTGGTCCACCAGCTGATCGTGCCGGATCATGATGTCACCATCCAATTGAACATCGACTCCTGGCGGTCCGCAGGAACAGCACCCATCACCTTTGAGGTATCTATCCCGCCTGAGACCAGCACTGGCGACGAGATTTTTATCCAGTTCAATAATGGCGTTTGGACCAGCCCTCTCCCGCTTTGGCCGTTAGGCGGCGGAAATTATCTCTATATTTTGTTCTCCCCTCTGGACCAATCCATTCCAATCTCCTATCGTTTCTGCAGGAATGAAGCCTGTGACCAGGCGCTCAATGCGGACGCGCAGATATCAAATGCGATGGTTCAGCCTGCCGAAACGGCCCAAACCGTTCAGCTCACCTTGACCAACTGGACCAACTGGCAGGTTTTCACAGAACCAACCGAGGTGATAGCTGCCAGCATCCCTGTCAAGGACACTGCCTATTTAACTCAAATCGAGCTAACACCCGAGATGGATCCCACCTGGCGAACCTATGCACCCATTGGCATCAGCACTCTGGCGGAAATTGGCGCGAACTCCGTCCAATTTACCCCGCAGTGGTTCTTTGCTGATGGCGAAACAGCACTTCACCCACGAA
>CAYUSC010000035.1:15303-23390 GCA_964447265.1 uncultured Candidatus Brevefilum sp. | reverse complement strand
AGAAGAGTTTGGCTTTCAGCCTGACCTATATGGCCCCGGACCGCACCCTGACGGATAAGGAAGTGAGCAAGGCCCGTCAGAAGGTGATCTTCCTGCTGAGCAAGGAACTGAACGCGGAATTGCGCAGTTAGATCAAGTTCCAGCAAAAATCGAAGGGAGACGTCATAACGACGCCTCCCTTTTGGATTACGCAGCTATTTGGGGGTGACATTTGAGATTGCTTTGTCCGCCTTTAGCTTCCTCGCCATCAAAAAGCCGCCTCTCATAGCTAGTTTGAAGCCCAATTTCTATTAGAGATTTAATCTAGAATTCCACTCCTCTATAAAATTATCCTATACAAGTTCAACTCTCTGGAATGAGGGCTACTTTACCCGAATGGGTAGGGGAAAAATGAGGACATTATTGTAAAATCTTTAATGGAACCACGTCCTTATCCCAGAAAGAGGAAAAAACATGATCGATCCGAGATGTGCAAAATTGGCAGATGTCCTGGTGAATTATTCCGTGGCGGTCAAGCCCGGTGACTGGGTGCTGATCCAGGGCGACCTGCTGACCGCACCGATGATTGAAGAGATTTACCGGCAGGTGTTGAAAGCCGGCGGTAACCCCAATACCCAAATTGGTACCACCGGGATTACGGAAATCTTCTATAGGGAAGCCAATGATGAACAGCTTAAATGGATTTCCCCATTCACTGACCTTTCAATGACCAGGGCGGATGTGCTGATCAGCCTGATGGGGACGGCCAACACCCGCAACCTCACGCATGTGGATCCGGCTCGGATTGGACTGGCCCAGGGCGCCCGGCGGGATCTCTTTCAAACCTTCATGAAACGCTCAGCGGAAAACACCGTGCGCTGGGTGGGGTCGATGTTCCCCAACAACGCCCACGCCCAGGAAGCGGAAATGAGCCTGAGCGAGTATGAGGATTTTGTCTACAGCGCAACCTTTGCCGATAAGGATGATCCGGTGGCGGAATGGCGGAAATTTTATCAGCGCCAACAGGTGGTCGTGGACTGGCTAAAGGGTAAAAAGCACCTCACCGCCAAGGGGCCAAATTTGGACCTTTCCATGTCCATTGAAGGGCGGCTGTTTGTCAATTCGGACGGCAAGAAGAACATGCCGGATGGCGAAGTCTTCACCGGGCCGGTGGAAGACAGCGTGAACGGCTGGATCGAGTTTTCCTACCCTGCCATCCATCTTGGGCGCGAGGTGGAAAATGTGCGGCTGGTGTTCAAGGATGGCAAAGTGGTGGAAGCCTCGGCGACGAAGAACGAGGAAACCCTGCTGAGCCAGTTGGAAGTGGACGCCGGGGCGCGCTATGTGGGTGAATTTGCCATTGGAACGAATTACGGCATCCAGACTTTCACCAAGAACATGCTCTTTGACGAAAAGATGGGTGGTACGGTGCACCTGGCCCTCGGCGCGAGCATTCAGGAGACCTTGGGCAAGAACGAATCGGCGATCCATTGGGATATGCTCTGCGATGTGAAACACGACAGCGAAATCCGTGTGGATGGTGAGCTGCTCTATAAGGATGGTCAATTCCAGATCTAAACCCTTGCAAGATTTAACCATAACACGCCCTGAAACTCACCACCGGGCGTGTTTTAAATTCTTCTGGGTTAATTAGCTGAGCACTCGGAACAGGTGGATCAGGAGGAAGCCCACCATTGCCAGCATCCCGCTCAGGTAGATCCACCGGATCCGTTTCCGCCGATTGGGGGTATTGGGGTTGATGAGCTGAATTGTGGAGATAAGCGTCACTGCATCGGCAAAAAGGATGGGTGGCAAAAAGGCCAGGTCGAGCCAGCCGAAAATGAAAGGCAGGCTGCTGGCTGCGATCACGAAAATGAAGATGGATGCGCTGACGCGCAGTGCCTGCTCGCGCCCCAATTTGACCGCCAGCGACCTTGACCCCGCCGCGCGATCCCCCTCCAGGTCCATACCGTCCCCGGCGATCTCCTCTCCCAGGTTGAAAAAGAACACCCAGATCGTAAAGAACAGGACCGGGGTGGCAAATGGGTTGTTCACCGCGATCCCGCCGAAAAGGAAGGTCATCCCCACCGAAAAGCTGACCAGCAGATTGCCGGCCAGGCCAAGTTTCTTGAACCTCCAGTTATATAAGAAGCCAATCACCCACACCAGAATGGCGACCAAAAAGGCCTGGAGCGAGATCAAGACGGCCAGCACCAGCCCGGCCAGCGTGACGATAATCGAGAATGCAACAACTTCCGGGATGGAGACCATCCCGGATGGGATGGGCCGGTGGGGAGCGTTGATCCGGTCACTTTGGACATCAAATACATCATTCAGGATCAGCGCTGCGGCGGAAAGTAAGAATACCGATCCAAAACCGAGGAGTATGGTTTGAGGCGGTGGAAAGTCGTTCAATGCAACCAATTCACCGATGACCGTACAAATCCCTGCGGCCAGCGGCAGTTCAAACCGGATGAGAATTAATAAACCGCGGATTTTTTGGCGCATCTTACCCTCCAGATAGCGGATTATTCTTCAAATGGTCGGGCGAACCGGTCTTCCCAGGCCCCGTTCTTCTTTAATTGGTTGTTCCAGTAGGACTGCATCACCGGTAATTTGAGAACGAGCTTGAAGAGCGGTGAGATGATTTTGGGATAGCGTTCCGGTTTTGCTAATTCACGCAGGCTTTCGGGATCAAGCGTCCCGGTCTGGGCCAATCCCGCGCCCAATTCCACCAGGCCTGTGAAAAGTCTTTGGTTCATTTGCTCCGGCATCAACCGCACCCCCTCACAGCCGCCTTTGACGATCGTACCCGCATAGGGGGCGTTCAGTCGATGGGCGAGTTTTTCCAGATAGCGCTCCACCGGGCGGGAATGGCAGGCTTCGGGAAAACCGGATTGAACCAAAAAAGCCATTTTGGGGTTATTTTCCTGACCGATATATGGAGAAAGGCTTTCGAAAAATTCCTTGGCCAACCCCGGCATGGCATCCGTATAGAGGGGAAAACCGATCAGAACCAAATCGGCATTTGGAAAAGATTCATGGGCTGTTTCCCGTTCCTGGCGGTTGTTAAGGTGGATCCAGGTGACCTCGGCTTCGGTGACTGACTCGATCCCTTCCAAAACTTTCTTGAGCAGAATTTCGGTGTTACCGGTCTTACCCCGCGGGGAGCCGTTATAGACGGTTAATCGCATTGGCAACCTCCTCAATGGGTGTTTCGGTCAGCAGGGTGAAGGCATTGCGGGATTTCAAGTTTAACATCGTGCGCGAATGAATGGCGTGGATGATCTCGATATCTTCCTCGTCCGCGCCGGGTGTTTTTTCCAGTAGCAATCCGCCCAGTGGATAATCTTCGGGATCGTAACGATATTGATGATGGGCCTCACCCTGGTCTGCAACAATATAAGGGTGAAGCAGCGGGATCAGTTTATCCATATATTTCTTGAGCAGTGCGCTGAGATATCCCATCTTAACCGGGGAGGCAAACAAGACAAAGTCGCTGTCGATCACTTCCCGGCACACCAGGTGAGAATCATCCTTGAAGATGCACTCTCCGGGGGTCTTAACCCAGCAGGACCAGCACCCGGTACAGTAACCGGCCTCCAGTTCTCGCAGGGTCAGGTTGGTGACGGCATGGCCGGAGGCGTTCAGTTTGGCTTCCAGAGCGCTGAGGTATTGGTCCAGACCTGAGCCGGAGCCCTCAGGGTTGCCGTTGAGCAGGGTGATCTTCATTAAAAACCTCCCATATTACAGTGGATTCCAATAAAATAATCCTAACATAAAGGGCAGGGCGGATATAATTAATAATCAGATATTAACCGGTGAAAGGTACGGCGAATGCGGATTACAACAGTGGTCGAAAATCACCCCGGAGATGGCCTGGCGGGCGAGCATGGCTTGTGTTTTTATATTGAGCATGACGGACATGTCTATCTTTCCGATGTGGGCAAGACGGGGCTGTTCGTGGAGAATGCCCGCAGGCTGGGATTGGACCTGGCGGTGGTGGACGCGCTGGTGATCTCGCATCATCATTACGACCACGGCGGCGGACTGATGTCGTTCTTCGAAGTGAACGATAAAGGGGTTGTCTATTTACGCAAAGCGCCCGAAATGGATTTGGTCATTGACGACCCGGAGCTGCCGCCCTATGTCGGCCTGGATAAGGATGTGCTGGCGAAATATGCCGACCGCATCCGGTATGTTGATGGTGACACGGAAGTATTTCCCGGACTGCACCTGATCACGGAGATTCCATGCAGCTATCCGAAACCGACCGGCGATATCCGCCTGAAAATGCGTCGGGATGGTGAAGTGCTGCCGGACACCTTTGAGCACGAGCTTGTGACCGTTTTGGAAGGGGAGCGGGACCTGGTGGTGTTGACCGGCTGCGCCCATAACGGCGTGCTGAACATGATCGAGGCGGCCGGGGACACGCTGCCCGGCAAGCCGATCCGGGCGGTGGTGGGCGGCTTCCACCTGAACGCGGAGCCTCAGCCGACTGTCTTCGCGGTGGGGAAGACCTTACAGGAGATGGACATTCCCGAAATTTATACCGGTCACTGCACCGGCGAATCACAAACCGATATCTTGGCCTGGGTCCTGGGTGAACGGCTACACCGGCTGCATACCGGGCTGGTGATGAATTTCTGAACGGAATAATATTGCTCGTTGAAGATTGGAGAGAATAATGGCACAGATTGAAAAGCGCGTGTTGGGCAAAAGCGGCATTGAGGTCACCAAACTGGGCGTGGGCCTCTGGGCGATTGGCGGGACGGAGTGGGGGGCGACGGACGATCAGGAATCGCTGGAGATGATCTCGGCCGCGGCCGATTTGGGCATCAATTTCTTTGATACGGCCGATATCTACGGCGACGGCCACAGTGAGGTTCTGCTGGGTCAGGCTTTGAAGGGACGGCGGGACAAATTCGTCATCGCCAGCAAAATCGGCTGGGATGGCTTTGATTATGACCGCTGGGTCAGCAAATACGCGACGGTGGAGCAGTTGATCGCCGGGGTGGAGACCAGCCTGGACCGGCTCCAGACCGATTACCTCGACCTGATCCAGTGCCATATTGACTACCGCGAGCCGCACATGGAAATCTTCGTGGAAGGCTTCCAGAAATTACAGGCGCAGGGCAAGGTACGCGCTTATGGCCTCAGCACCAGCGATTTCGACTACCTGCAGGCATTCAACAGCGACAACAAGGCAGCCACCCTGCAGATCGACTATTCGATCCTCAACCGGACCCCGGAAGCGGAAATCTTCCCTTATATCAAGGAACATAACCTCGGCGTACTGACTCGTGGCCCGCTGGCGATGGGCATCCTGACCGGGAAATTCACCGCCGAATCAAAATTCGGCCCCGGTGACTTCCGGCAGCATTGGACCGATAATCCGGAAGAGAACGAAATCTTCCTGAGCGACCTGGCGAAGGTGGAGCGGTTGAAGGCGTTGACCGAGGACCGCACTCTGGCGCACATCGCGATCCAGTTCGTGATGCAGAACCCGGCCGTCACCGTGGCGATCCCGGGCGCCAAGCGGATGTCACAGCTCAAGGAGAACGTGAAGGCCGCGCTGCTGCCGGAACTGGATGCCTATGAGTTGGAATATATTGACACAATCACGCCTCCTGGCGGCGGGCGGAAGATCTGGCCGGCTTAGGCGTCAATCCTAAATTCTGACAATTTAATTGGGACTTACCAAATACCCGGGAACAGGCGAAAGCGAACCTCCCGGGTATAGTCTTTATAACCGGGGAGTTTTTCCTGCAAGGTGCGGTCTTCCAGCGCCGTCCGGGTGACCATGATGATCGTCAACGCCAAAGCGGGGACGAGGGTCCACCAGGAATCCAACAGGAAGGGAGCAGCCAGATAGCTGAGCAGCGCGCCGGCGTAACCGGGGTGGCGCAGCCAGCGATAAGGGCCGCCTTTGATCACCGACTGTCCGCGGTCCTCCTGAATCCGGACCACACCGGAAAAGAAGCGGTTGGCGATCAGCGCCCAGGAGGCGATCACCATGCCGGCCAGGTATAGAGCGGCCGCGGCCACGTGCGCCCAGAGGGGGAAGCCCGCCGGATGACCAAAGCGCGCATCCAGCCCGCCCACCAGGGGCAGAAACATGCCGGCTACGCCCAGCAGGACTGTGAGGGTCTTGTCCCAGGGCTCGATGTTCTCATGTTTGGTGATTTTGCCGCGTTCGGCAATGATGTCGGGGTTGCGTTTAGCGGCTATTGTGCGGCTGATGACAAAGCTGAGGATCATGCCCAGGGCGAAAACCCAGCCCTCCCACCAGTTCCAGCGCCAGGAGATAAGGAGGGGCAGCATAGGGACCAGAAGGATGAAGAGCAAGAGTTGGAGGATCAGGGGGAATGTAAGGAGATGTTCTTTTTCAGCCATCGCATACCTGCCTATGATTGGAAGATAGGAAAAGTCTAGCTCTAACAAACCTAATATAACTCAATTTCCTAACCGTCGGATTAAAAACTCGATTTGAGGTGAGGGCACTGTTAACCGAGCCTTAGAAATCTCCATCATTGATAACCACAAGCGCAATTTGAACAGATGATCATTTTGACTTTAACCCGAAAAAATCCATCAAGCTAGCGATGGTAAGCTCGACTGAAACGATCACCATAATTCAGCAATTATGTTAAAATTTATTCAGTTTTATGACAAACTCTCCTTTTCCATAAACAAACGGGTGGGAACCTAATTCATCGTTGATCATTTTGTGAGAGATTCGCGCAAATCAGGTGGAGGAATAGAATGAACGGGAACCAGAAGTTTTGCCATAAATGTGGAAACCCAAACCCTTTTGATGCCGCTTTTTGTGGAACCTGCGGTAATAAATTTGCAGATGCAACACAGGATAGTCCCCATGAGGCTGCTATTGCATCATCGCAGCTGCAAAGGCCGCAAAGTGACTTTGTGACTCTGGCCTGCCCCAATTGCGGCGGGAAGCTCAATATCACCTCGGATCAGGAGCGCTTCACCTGCGGTTTTTGTAGTTATGAGCATATCGTTCGTAGGAACAATGGCGTTGTTTCATTGGAACCGGTTGTCAGAGTGATGAAGGATATTGAGTCCAATATCAGTAACGTGGGCGCGGGTTTGAATAAAATTGGTTTCAGCAATGAAAAACAAGTCGCTGAACAGACCATTGCCCGACTTAAAGGGGAGATCGCCGATCTTGAAAACCAAAAGAATGATGGCGGCTGCAGTATAGCTTTTGCGACGGTCTTTCTATCATTATTGGGCGGTTCGGGGTTAGTGGTCGGTATTTTCACGATTATTAAAGGGTGGCCCTTATGGATTTTGATCCCATGTGTTGTTTTTGTTATTATGTGGATTGTTATAATATCAATCACATCAAAACCCGACCCTGTTACAGTTGAAGTGAATCAGAAGATTAAAGAAAAAGAAGCTGAGTTGGAGAACGCCTATGACATAGTTAGGCGTTCAGAGTAGAAAGATCAACTGTTTCCTGTTAAAATCTTTCCGAATAAAAAGGGTTGATTATTTCGATAGTCGAAAAATAAATTAAAAACTGATCGCCATTCGTCGTCCTTGGCGATCAGTTACTTTTTAACAATAAAAATGCAATTATTCTTCCGGTTTCCTCGCTACGATCACCAGTGACAGCCCCTTCCAGGGCAGGATCGGGTCGATCAGGCGGAAGAGGGGGACCATCACGTTGAAAGCTTTCAGCCCCAGGCGGCCGATGGCTTTTTGTTTGGCGATTTTGCCCCGCCACCACCAGCCCAGCACGCCGATCTTGTTCAGCGTGAAAAGCTCTTCCACGTCGTAGTTCAGGCCCTCAAACAGCGAGCGGAGTTGGTCACGGTCATAGCGGCGATAGTGGCCGATGGCCTCGTCCAGGCTGCTGTAGAGCTTTTGTCCCCGCGGCACGATGAAGATCATCCGCCCACCGGGTTTGAGCGCCCGGTCGGCATGGACCAACACCGCGCGGTCATCCTCGATATGCTCGATGACGTTTGAACATAGGATCGAATCCGGTTGGGGGAGGTCTGCCGGGGGCGGCAGGGTGACATCCCATTCGCGCACGTCCACGCCGGGGGTGTTCAAATAGGCGTTGCGGAGGATCTCCA
>CAYUSC010000035.1:12303-15293 GCA_964447265.1 uncultured Candidatus Brevefilum sp. | reverse complement strand
GTATTGCATCAGGATGCGCACGTTGTTGCCGATCCCCGAACCGATCTCCAGCAGCATCCGGCCTACATAACGACGGGTGCGCGCCAAAGTCCATTCGGTGTATTTGGGGGCGGCTTCCATATCGATCAGGTCCTTGTGCCCGTAGGAGCCCTGGAACATATCATCAATCACCCAATATTTGAAGATCGTCCAGATCGCCTGAACACCGTCTTTCCAGCCGATCTTCTTCCCTTCGGCATAGGTGCGGCCGTGATAGCTGATCGGTACCTCGTAGATGCGCAGCTTGCGCTTGGCAAACTTGGCGGTCAGTTCCGGCTCGATGCCGAAGCGTTTGGAGCGGATCGGGATGGTCTTGGCGATCTGCATCCGGAAAGCCTTGTAGCAGGTTTCCATATCGGTCAGGTTGAGGTCGGTGAAAAAGTTGCTGAGCAGGGTCAGGAACTGGTTGGCAATGGTGTGGCGGAAATAGAGCACCCGCCGCTCCTGATGGTCGGCAAAGCGAGAGCCGTAGACCACGTCGGCCGCGCCTTCCAGGATGGGCTGCAGGACAGCGGCGTATTCGCCGGGATCATATTCGAGATCGGCGTCCTGGATGATGCCGAGGTCCCCGGTTGCGGCCTGGATGGCGGTGCTGATGGCGTTGCCCTTGCCCTGGTTTTGTTCCAGCAGGATCACCCGGATCACCCCCGGAAATTCGGCTTCCATTTCCGCCATGATCTCGCGGGTGCCATCGGTGGAACAGTCATCCACGATGACCAGTTCCATTTTGTCAATGCCGGGGATTTGTTGCGCCAGGACGCGGCTGACGATCTCTCGCAGGGTGCGGCGTTCGTTATAGACAGGGATCAGGACAGATAATTTCATTTATACTCCGGTCTTGATTATAACATTTGAACGACTCAAGGGTTTCTCAGCCCATTCCGGCTATAATTGGTTTTGATGACACGCGTGATTGAAGTCTTGCCTTATGATCCCGCCTGGCCTGACCTATATAAGGCTGAGTCGGAAAAACTCGCGCCAATTTTCGGCGCCAATTTGATTGAGCTGCATCATATCGGATCCACCAGCGTCCCGGGTTTGGCCGCAAAACCGACGATTGATATTCTGGGGATTGTCAATAATTTAGAGGAAGTGGATCTTCTGAACTCGCGCCTGGCAGATTTGGGCTATCAGGCCAGAGGAGAAAACGGGATCGCCGGAAGGCGTTATTTTAACAAAAAAGAAGGCGACGTACATCTGTTCCATCTCCATACCTTTCAGGAAGGTCATCCGGCAATTGAGGAGCATCATGCTTTTCGGGATTATCTGCGGTCTCATCCGGTGATCTGCGCTGAATATGCCGCCTTGAAACGCGATTTAGCCGAAGCCCATAAATTTGAACCGGTCCGTTATACGGATGGTAAAGCGGATTTTATCCAAAAGACGATCGAAGCCGCCAAAACCTGGAAGATTGATGGAAGTCATTAAGGAGAATTGAATGCCATTGGCTGTAATTGTTATTCTGGTTCTTCTCGGATTCGCTCTTATCTGGCTGATTTACGGCCTCTTTTGGGGCACGCCACCGAACATCAACCTGGCTGTGGAGCGGATGGGGCTGCGGTTGTTGGGGATGGACGCGGAGATTTTCAGCTCCCTGGGTCTTCTGGATAACACCTTGCTGGATTTTCACAGCGGCAACCTGACCGATGCCTCACCGGCGCAGATGGCTCGCAGCCAACACCTGGACCGGGAAGGTCTGCGGCTGATCCGGCGTTTCAATCCTGAAAAGCTGACCGGGCAGCAGTGGATCACTTACCATCTGATGCGCTGGTATTATGAACAGAATTTGCGCGGCCACCGTTTTGATTATCATTGGGTTGCCGATCCGGTCTATATGGGGCCTTATCCGGTGAACCAGGTGTTCGGTGTTCAGGTGGAACTGATCAACTTCCTCAGCACAATCCACACCATCAAGGGGCGCCGCAGCCTCCGGCGTTATTTACAGCGGCTGGAAGAAGTGCAATGGAAGCTGGAAGGATTGATTCAGAGCCTGCAAACCAGGGCGGAGGGGGGTGTCATCCCACCCGGTTTCGTGCTGGAAAAATCATTGGAACAGATCCGATCCCTGCTTGAGATGCCCATCGAACAGAACCCGCTCTATACCAGCTTGCTGGAGCGGATGCGGCAATCAGGGCACTTCAGCCCCCGCGCGCAGCAGCGCTGGTTGGGAAAAGCGGCCAAGGTCATTGAGCAGACCGTCCAACCGGCCTATCGCTCCCTCGAAGCCGCGCTGGAGAAACAACTGGCGGAAGCCGGCGAGGAGGATGGCGTTTGGCGGCTGCCGGATGGGGAGGATTATTACGCCTTCCTGCTGCGCTATCACACCACCACGGACCTGTCCGCTGATGAAATCCACGAGCTGGGAATCACGGAAGTGGCTCGCTTGATGGAAGAGGTCCGGATCGTGTTGGCGGAAATGGGACGACCGACCGATTTTCCCAATGCCCAGCTCAAGGCCCTGATGAATGCCCCGGAATATCATTATGCAGGTGAAAACGCGGGTCAGGAGATCCTTGCGGATTATCAGGCCATTTTAGATGAGGTCAATGCCCGCCTACCGGAGGTGTTTTCCTTTGGTTCGCTGAATGAAATTGTGGTGAAGCGCTTGCCGGAGTATAAGGAGCCGGATTCACCGATTGCTTATGCTGAAGCGCCAGCAATGAATGGCAGCCGTCCGGGGACGATGTGGGTTAACCTGCGAGACCCTGGGAATATTTACCGCTGGGGCATGCGCACCCTGGCCTATCACGAAGGCATCCCCGGCCATGTGTATCAGATGGCGCAGGCGCAAAAGATTCGCGGTCTGCCAACCTTCCGCCGGGCATTCTTTTTCAATGCCTATATTGAAGGCTGGGCGCTGTATGCGGAGCGGCTGGGTTGGGAGATGGGATTGGAAGATCCTGCCAGCAATTTGGGCAGGCTGCAGGCGCTGCTCTGGCGAGCCGCCCGAT
>CAYUSC010000035.1:7311-12293 GCA_964447265.1 uncultured Candidatus Brevefilum sp. | reverse complement strand
GAGGAGGCCATCGACTACATGGTGGCGGTTACCGGGCTGCCGGAGCGGGATGTGATCTCGGAGGTTGAGCGTTATATTGTGATGCCCGGCCAGGCCTGTGCGTATTACATCGGTTATCTCAAGCTGCTGGCGCTGCGCCAGAAGGTCGAATCAACCCTGGGCGAGGCGTTCAGCTTGCCGGATTTCCACGATGTGATTATCAATAATGGGGGCTTGCCATTGACCTTGCTGGAGACTGTGGTCAACGACTACGTGGACAGGGTGACGGGTATCCGTCCCTGAGTTTTTAGTTCCCTAGATTGAGATTGTCCGGCAGGATGGGATACATTCCATCCTGAATAAATTGGAGCGTACCGGCCCGAACCGCGAATTCGGCGGCGGAGTAGAGGGCTTTGCCCGCAAGAGTCTGGGCGCAAAGCACGGCCAGAACCTGATCGCCGCAGCCAGTCGATTCGGCATGAATTGGGATCGGCATTTCCGGTGGAGGGAGAATGATAGAATTATTCAATGTGAAAGCGTAAGCGCCTCTGGCACCATCGGTGATCAGCACAAATTCAACACCCTTGTTCAGCATCACCTCAGCAGCCAATTTTGCATCCTCGAAACTTTCCACTTGGATGCCCGTGATCCGTTCAGCTTCCTGCGCGTTGGGTTTGATCCATTTTGGGGGGTGGATGAAAAGCGGGGTGAAATCGACCTGGGCTTCCGGAGGCTGTCCGCCGGGGTCCAGCATCACGGGCAGGCTCAGGTCATGGGCCAATGCCAGGATAAAGGCTGCCGTCTCAAGCGGCATTTCCAGCGTCATCAGGAGGATGCCGTCGTTAGCTGCGAGCTTTTCAAGAAGCGGCCGGGTTTGGAGGATCTCAGCGGGGGTCAGGGTTTCATTGCGGCCCGGCAGATAGTAACTGGCGCGCTGGCCGCTGGTCTGGTTGAGGAAAATGGAGAGGGTGGGCAGATCCTCCGGGCGGTTGGTTTCGAGCCGGATGCCATCCAGATTGACACCTGCGGATTTTAGCGATTCAAGCGGGATTTTGTAAAGCCCCTGGGCATCCTGCACCAGTTTGCTGATCATCCCAACCTGACCGGGCGCCATCCAGGGGGCCAGCATGGCTGCAATATTCCGCCCCTTGCCGCCTGGCGACAGCCGCACGGATTGACCGTTGACCTGTTCACCGGGCTGCGCGAAATGGGGCAGTCCCTGGATGACCAGGTCAATGTTCAGCGCACCAATGACAATGGCCTTGAGGGGTTCGGTCATGGTTAAGTAACTTTTCTCTGGGTTTAATCGATGCCTGTGGCCTTGCGGACTTTGGCGAGGATCGGTTTGGCAATCGCCCGGGCTTTCTCAGCGCCTTCGTTTAGGATTTTATCGATATTGGCTTTGTCGGCGATCAGCGCATTGAATTTTTCGCGGGGTTCCGCAAATTCCGTCAGGATCAGGTCGATCAATTCCTTCTTCAAGTCGCCATAGGCTGCCCCGCCGTGGATATATAATTGGCGGATTTCCTCCAGCCGTTCGGGGGCGGCGAAGAACTGCAGGAGCGAGAAGAGGTTATCCCCTTCGGGATCCTTGGGGTCTTCGGGGCGCTTGCTGTCCGTCACGATCCGCATCACCTGTTTGCGCACCTGTTTCTCGGTGGCAAAGATCGGGATGACATTGTCATAGCTTTTACTCATCTTGCGGCCGTCCAGCCCAGGGATTTTTTTGACAGATTCCTGAATGACGCCTTCCGGAACGGTCAACACGTCACCATAGGTCCGGTTGAAGGCCTCGGCGATGTCGCGGGTGATCTCAATATGCTGCTTTTGGTCCAGGCCGACAGGCACCACGGCGGAACCGTAGAGCAGGATATCGGCGGCCATCAGCACGGGGTAATAGAACAGACCGCTGTTGATGCCCTCATCAGGTTCGTGATTGTTGGCCACGTTACTATCCACGGCGTCTTTATAGGCATGGGCGCGGTTGAGCAATCCCTTGGAGGTGAAGCAGGCGAGGATCCAGGCTAATTCGGGAACCTCGGGGATATCGGATTGACGGAAGAAGATCGCTTCATCAGGATCAAGTCCCAATGCCAGCCAACTCGCCGCGACTTCATAAACCAGATCGCGGAGCGTCTGAGCATCGCGCATTGTGGTCAGCGCGTGGTAATCGGCGACAAAATACATCCCCTGATAATTTTCCATCAGGCTCAAGGCGGGTCGATACATGCCGAAGTAGTTGCCGATGTGGGGGTTGCCGGTGGGTTTGATCCCGGTCACAGAGATGGGTTTCATAATGGTCCTTCTATCCGTTAAAAATTGCGTGGTTATTATTTCGGTTCCTAATTATAAACGATTTATATTTTGGTCTGGTGATGCCCCTGATTTAAAGGCTCGATGGTATATTTAGGACGATGAGCCCTGCCATGCAAGACGCTTCAAAATGGTTGGTGGGGTAAAAGGAGTTGAGCAGATGCCCGCCGAGAAACAAGAACGCCAATTGAAGGATATCCGGTGCTTCCTGATGGATATGGATGGCACGATCTACCTGGGAAACCGGTTACTGCCCGGTGCAAGGGAGTGGCTGGAGCTGCTGGATTCCAATGGGATTGCCTATACCTTCCTGACCAATAATTCCTCGCGTTCCCGGGTGGAATACGCCCAAAAACTGCAACGGCTGGGATTACCTGTGCCGGAAGAGAATATTTTTACATCCGGGGAGGCTACGGCGATCTACCTTAAGCACAATTTCCCCGGCGCGACGCTGAAAGTGTTCGGGACGCAGCCCTTGCTGGAGGAGTTCGAGCGCCATGGCTTTGCGCTCACCGATGATGATCCGGACGTGGTTGTCCTGGGGTTTGATACGACCCTGACTTATGACAAACTTTGGAAGCTGTGTGATTGGGTGGTGGCGGGCAAGCCCTATATTGCTACGCACCCGGATATCAATTGCCCGACCGAGACGGGTTTCAAGCCCGATATCGGCGCGATGATGGCCCTGGTGTTCAGTTCCACAGGCCGCCGGCCGGATGAGATTGTGGGCAAACCGAACTGGCCAATTGTGGAAGCGCTGGCTGCCAAGACCGGCTTTCCGATCCAATCTCACTGCATGATTGGCGACCGGTTATATACCGACATCGCCCTGGGTCAATGGGGGATTGCCACGGCTTTGGTGCTCAGCGGAGAATCGACTGCGGAAGACCTGGCCGTCTCTCAATTTAAACCGGATTTTGTCGCCAAAGATATTGCGGAGATGGGTGATCTGCTGCGTGAGGCGCTGGCCGCGTGACGGATCTATCTGAGTATTTAGCACCGCTTGGGTTGCCGGACTGGCGCTATCTCGCCGAGACCGGTTCAACCAATGACCTGGCATTGACCTGGGCGCAGGAAGGCGCGGCGGATGGCTCGCTGGTGCTGGCCGATCTGCAGACGGCTGGACGAGGCCGGGCGGACCGGCGCTGGGTGACGACGCCGGGGTCCGCCCTGGCGATGAGTTTGGTGTTGCGACCGAAAGGCGCGGAACTGACCTGTGTCCCCCGGTTCACGGCTCTGGCCGCCCTTGGGCTGGTGGATGCTCTGGCGAAGAAAGGTTTGGCTGCCGAGGTCAAATGGCCAAATGATGTCCTGCTGGCGGGCCGGAAGGTTGCCGGCGTGTTGGTTGAGGTGTTATGGCAGGAAGAGCGCCCGGAGGCGCTGATCGTCGGAATGGGTGTGAACGTAAGCCGGGGTGCGCTGCCCCCTGCAGAGGCATTACGGTATCCGGCAACGACGATTGAGGATGAATTGGGGGAATTTGTGGATCGCTGGGAAATTCTGGCAGGAATCTTGCATAGTATATTAACCTACCGCACGATCCTGACCACGGATGCCTTTATGGCGGCCTGGAATGCAAAATTGGCCTTCAAAGGAGAGCAAGTGGCTTTCCGTTTCGCCAATGGACAGGTGAAACTCGCCAGGGTGCTGGCCATCGAGCCGGATGGCAGGCTCGCCCTCCAGGTCGAAGGTCAAGCCGAACCTTTTTTGGCAGCAGCCGGAGAAATTGAAATGGCAGGTCGTGGCGGTTAGCTGAACGATTGAACTAACGAGGAGCCATGCCATGTCTGAATATGTACCGGCAAACCGCAGCGGGCGGATGACCGCCCCCAAATATATGCAGCCCCGCAAACCCGTTTTGGATGAACCGCTGGACCTGGATCGCGGTCGGCATTCGGTTGTCATGCCAACCCATCAGATCGTTGCGCCGAAACCAACGGTCACCCCGGTGCCGATGAAGACTGCACCGGTGATGATCGAAGAACCGGTCCTTGCGGTTGAGATGCCCAAGCGTGATAATGTCTATTATGCCGAGTTGGCCGGTCAGCAAAACGTGGCTGCCCAGCCCGCTCAGTTCGTGGGTGAGCCGGTTGAGGCCGCCGATGTAGCCGATACGGTGGATGTAACCGCACCCGAGAAGAAACGTCGCAAATTATCCGTCTTTCAGCAGTTGATCGTCATCTTGCTGGAGGTTGCGGTGGCTTTGATTTTAGCAACAGTTTATCTGTACATCACCGGCCGGATTGATCTGCCCGAGGTTGTGCTGGATACGATTGAAAAAGGGTTAAGTTTGATCCCAATGATTAAATAAACCTATTGGTGGTTTTATTGGTCTTACGTCGGTCAGGTAGGCGGCTCAGCCGCCTACCTGGCTTTTTGTTACAGGGGATGGGCGAGGTGCCATTGCGAGGGAGGGTCCGCAGGGCGTGATGACAAAGTTCCCCGAAGAGGAGTGAAGGGGATAAAAATGCCTGGAAACCCCTCATCCGGCACTGCGTGCCACCTTCCCCCTCGGGGGAAGGCTTTAAGCTAGGATAGAGGTGAATTCTATTCTTTTGTTTGGGTGGCTTATTGCGGTCACCCGGTAACGGCTTTTCACATGGGCTTGCGCGGCATGTGACCTGGGTTTCTCAGGCTTCCCCTTGAGGGGAAGCTGGCTGCGCAGCAGACTGATGAGGTGAGATTATTGC
>CAYUSC010000035.1:0-7211 GCA_964447265.1 uncultured Candidatus Brevefilum sp. | reverse complement strand
CTTCCCCTTGAGGGGAAGCTGGCTGCGCAGCAGACTGATGAGGTGAGATTATTGCCTTTAGTCGGTGGGCAACCAGAAAGGGCGGGCACAAGGCCCGCCCCTACGGACAATTAAGAAATGTTCGGGTTGTCACGTGCGCTTGCGCGGCATGTGACCTGGGTTTCTCAGGCTTCCCCTTGAGGGGAAGCTGGCTGCGCAGCAGACTGATGAGGTGAGATTATTGCATTTAGTCGGTGGGCAACCAGAAAGGGCGGGCACAAGACCCGCCCCTACGGACAATTAAGGAATGTTCGGGTTGCCGCGTGCGCTTGCGCGGCACGTGACCTGCAAAAATCTGTATAGCAGGCTAATACGAAAATTAAGCATACCCCTCATCCGGCACTGCGTGCCACCTTCACCTCAAGAAGAAGGCTTAAAACTAAGATGGTGGAGAATTGGTATATCCGTTGGGACGGTCACACTGGGCCGCCCCCAACTTTTTCACCTATGATAAAAAGAAACCCCCTGAGTTTTCTCTCAGGGGGTTGGATATTTATTCTTCCACTTCCGGCTCACCGGGCTTGATCTCGGGGATGCGGGCCATTGCAGCGACCGAATCGCCCTTTTCGAGGTTCATGATCGTGACCCCGCGGGTGGCGCGTCCCTGGATGGAGATATCCTTGACCGCCAGGCGGATCACGATCCCACCGCTGGAGATCAGCGAGATTTCATCCGCTTCCTGCACGACGCGGGCTTCGGCGATCATGCCGATGGTCTTGAGGGCCCGTTTATCAATCGTGGCGATACCCATCGTGGCCCGCCCTTTGGGGGCATATTCGTCCAACCTGGTGCGTTTACCCAGACCGCGCTCGGTCACGACCAGCAGAAAGCCATTTGGCTCGATCACTTCCATGGAGGCCAGTTCATCATCAGCGCGCATCCGGATGCCGATCACGCCGCTGGCCTGGCGTCCCATCGGACGGATTTCGGCCTCTGCGAAGCGCAGTGCCTGACCATCCCGGGTGATCAGCATGATCTCATCCTCACCGCCGGTCAGACAGGCCCAACCGAGGTTGTCGTCTTCATCGAGGTTCATCGCGATCAGGCCGGAGGGCCGAACGGATTCAAATTCGGACATTTGCACCCGTTTCACCCGGCCTTTGGTGGTGGCCAGCGTGCAATAATTCGCATCAGCGAAATCCACCACCGGCACCACGGCGGTCACCTGTTCATCAGCGTCGATATTGATGATGTTGAACATGGGGATTCCGCGCCCTGTGCGCCCTTCATCCGGTAGCTGCCAGACTTTCTCGGAATAAACTTTGCCTTTGTCCGTGAAGAACAGCAGGATGCTCAGGGTGTGGCAGCGCACGAAGAACTTGACCTCGTCCTCGTCATCCTTCATGGACTGGCCAATCACGCCCCGTCCGCCCCGTCCCTGTGAACGGTAAGTGGATTCGGAGACCCGTTTGATATAACCCTTCTGAGTGATGCTGACAAATACTTCTTCTTTTTTGACCAGCGCCTCTTCGGAGAGGTCGTTGTCGGCATCGGGGGAGATCACCGTACGGCGATCATCGCCGAATTTCTCGGCAACTTCATTGAGGTCTTCGCGGATGATCTCAAGGATCTTTTTAGGATGGGCGAGCAGGTCTTCCAGATAGGCGATGGTTTCCATGACCTCTTTATGCTCATCCATGATCTTCTGGCGTTCGAGGGCGGCCAGACGGCGCAACTGCATGTCGAGGATCGCCTGTGCCTGCAGTTCGCTCAGCTTGAACCGGAACATCAGGTTTTCCTTGGCGACATCGGCGTCCTTCGATTCGCGGATGGTCTTGATCACATCATCAAGATTTGCGAGGGCAATCAGTAAGCCATCCAGAATATGAGCCCGGGCTTTGGCTTTCTTCAGGTCATATTCAGCCCTGCGGGTGATCACGTTCTGGCGGTGCTCCAGATAAAGCTGGAGCGCCCGTTTGAGGGTCAGCAGGCGGGGCTCGTTATGGACCAGCGCCAGGATCTGCGCGCCAAATGTGGATTGGAGCGGGGTGTATTTATATAGCTGGTTCAGAACCCGTTTGGGTTGGGCGCCGCGCTTGAGTTCAACCACAATCCGCATCCCGGTCCGGTCGGACTCGTCACGGAGATCCACGACGGAATCGAGGCGGCCTTCCCGGGCCAACTCGGCGATCCGTTCGATCAGCGTGGTCTTATTGAGCTGGTAGGGGATCTCGGTGATGGTGATTTTATATTTGCCGCCGCGCATCTCTTCGATGACGGCTTTGCCGCGCATGATGATCCGGCCGCGGCCTGTGCTGTAAGCCTGGCGGATGCCTTCGTCGCCGACGATAATGCCGCCGGTGGGGAAATCGGGGCCGGGCAGGAATTCCATCAACTCTTCAACGCTGATGTCATCCATTTCATCATAGCGGTCGATCAGGTGATTGACCGCCGCTACCAGTTCGCGCAGGTTGTGGGGCGGGACATTGGTGGCCATGCCCACTGCGATCCCGGAGGAGCCGTTGAGCAGCAGGTTGGGCAGGCGGGAGGGCAGCACCTCAGGTTCCGGAAGGGAGCCGTCAAAGTTATCGATGAAGTCGACGGTTTCCTTATCCAGATCAATCAGCATTTCCTCGGCGATCTTTGAAAGGCGGGCTTCGGTGTAACGCATCGCCGCAGGGGAGTCGCCGTCAATCGAACCAAAGTTACCCTGGCCATCAATCATCATGTAGCGCATGGAGAAATCCTGCGCCATCCGGGCCATGGCGTCATAAACGGCCTGGTCGCCGTGGGGATGGTATTTACCGAGGACTTCACCCACGATCCTGGCGGATTTTTTATGGGGGGAGGTTGCCCGGATACCCATATCGCGCATCGCATACAAGATGCGGCGGTGAACGGGTTTGAGGCCGTCGCGTACGTCCGGCAAGGCGCGAGCCACGATCACGCTCATGGCGTAATCGAGGTAGGCTTCCCTCATCTGACTGTCAATATCCACCTGTTGGATGCTGTCTCTTTCGGGCATATTAATCTTCCTTCAATGGGTTTTCGATGGGTCCTGACAAAATAATCACCTCCAAAAACCTGCTCAGGAGGCGATTGGTGTTCTATTTCAACGATCTTAATTATACCTCAGGTTGGCGAATCCGATGACAATTTTTAGGTTTCTGTTTTTTCGATTTAAATGAAGGAGATTAATAACACTGAGAGAGAAAAAATTTGATCGGGGACGAATTCAGTCCTCTAACGAAGATCAAGTGCGAGGTGGAATAATGAAAATGAGGCGTATTGAGAAGAACGCCTCATAGAGATAGATCAGAATTTAATTAAACTGCTTGTTTTAGGCTGATTGGGTCTTAAGTTGAACCCGCTGGTATATTTTGGTGGCAACGAAAGCCACTCCAGCGCTGAGAACTGACCCCACCAGGGTCCATTTCACCCATTTCAGACCGATCAGCCGCGGGAACCATTCTGCCCATAGCGATTGCGCGGTTGCTGATGCACCCCCTGTTATGAGAAGAAATTCCATATTGGGCACGCCAACCAGGGCGAGCATAACCCAGTAGCTGGCATAATACCCGGTCACACCACTCAGACAAACCATCACTACCGCCAGGATGGCCTGATGAGTGGGTGAGGCGTGCTTAAGCTCATAAATGGCTGGAAGAATACCCGGAATTAACCACACACCAAGATAGATGAATAATGCTAACGCGTAGAGCGGGATGAGGATCAATAGGTTATCTCCAGCATAGACAGGTCCAAGCAGTTTGCTGGTGAGGCCTAAGTAGAAGAAATAGGCAGCGCCAAAGACAAAACCGATCAGGAGATAGAGGGGCCATCGTTTTTTCACGTCAAGTTCCTTTCTGAATAGGGCGGATATGCTTTTTTCGATAATCCTATTATTCAGAAATTGCTTGATTTTTTCTGCTGTGGAAACCCCTGGCTTTGCGCGTTTGAGCTGACCTGCGGTATTTACGAGGTGCAGAATAAGCTCCACTCGGGAGCTTACGTTGAACTTGGCGTAGATATTTGTCAGATGGAATTCCACCGTCCGTATGGAGATTTGCAGTGAATAGGCGATTTGCCGGTTGCTTTGACCCTGCAACAGTTGCGTAAGGACTTCCTGTTCTCTTTGTGTAAGAGGTTTGGCTTTGTGCATCGCAGCTCTCTTGACGTCTAAACAATCTGTTGAAGCCATTATACATGATTCATGGGTTCCAGTAGGTGACCTTTTGGCTTGCAATTCCGGTGAATTATAAAAGCAAAGCAATATATGACGTTTCCTGACATATTTTGATCCTATACTATAGCCAGAATGATCCAAATCAATACAATGAAGGTTGTCAATTAAAATGAACCCTGAAGCCATCATCATTCGCGGCGCTAAAGAACATAATCTCAAAGATGTCGATATCACCCTGCCGCGCCATAAATTAATCGTCCTGACGGGGGTCTCGGGCAGCGGAAAATCGTCCCTGGCCTTCGATACACTTTATGCCGAGGGGCAGCGCCGCTATGTGGAGTCGCTCTCCGCCTTCGCCCGTCAGTTCATTGGGCAGATGGAAAAACCCAAGGTGGACTATATCGGCGGACTCAGCCCGGCCATCGCCATTGAACAGAAGCCCGTCTCCCGCAATCCGCGTTCAACTGTGGCGACTGTGACCGAGGTGGCGGATTATTTGCGGGTGCTCTTCGCGCGGGTGGGGACGCCGCACTGTCCGGTCTGCGGGCGTGAGCTGCATGCCCAATCGGCGCAGGAAATTGTGGAGCAGGTGGCGGATCTTGCGCCGGGGACTCGCTTTCAGGTATTGGCACCATTGGCCCGCCAGCGTAAAGGCACTTTCAAGGATGTCTTTATCCAGGCTAAGGCGGATGGGTTTAACCGCGTTCGGGTGGATGGAGAAATCCTCGATCTGAACGAGAAAATCAAACTGGATAAGAATAAAAAGCACACAATTGACCTGGTGGTGGACCGCCTGGCTGCCCGGGAACGGGATGGCGAAGGCTACGGCGATTATCTCACCCGGTTGACCGATTCGGTTGAGACCGGGCTGAAAATGGGTGAGGGGATGCTGGTGATTGACCGGGGAGAGGAAGGCGATTGGCTGCTTTCGGAAAGCCTTTCCTGCCCGGATTGTGGTGTGAGTTTTCCGGAACTGGAACCGACTATGTTCAGCTTCAACTCCCCTTTGGGCTTTTGCCCGACTTGTAACGGTCTGGGTGAACTCTATGAATTCGATCCCGACCTGATTATTGACCCAACCCGGACCGTTGGCGAAGGGGCCGTGCGCACCTGGGGTGAACTGAACAAAAAGAAGAAGTCCTATCTGAACCAGGCGGCCGCCCAGATCCTGAGTAAGTACGGCGCGGATTTTGATACCCCCTGGATGGAAATTTCTGAAGAAGGTCGGAATGCGATCCAGTATGGCGGCGTCCAGGTGAAAAGCACCTGGGAAAGCGACCGAGGCTCGGGAGAATATGAGTATGTGACGGAAGGCGTCTTTGCGGTGATCAAACGCCGTTACCGGCAGACATCCTCTGAGGGGGCGCGGCGCTGGTATCAGAGTTTCATGAGCCAGCAGCCCTGCCCGGATTGCCAGGGGAAGCGCTTGCGGCCGGAAAGCCTGGCTGTGACGATTGGCGGAAAGAACATCGATGATGTGATGCACCTTAATATCCGCGAGGCGGGCATCTGGGCGCAGGAGATTGGTGAAATCCTTACCCCGGAGCAGTTCACCATTGCCGAAGAGGTGCTTAAGGAGATTCGGGGGCGGTTAACTTTCCTGTTGAATGTTGGCCTGCACTACCTAACCCTCAGCCGTTCCGCTCCGACTCTTTCGGGCGGTGAAGGCCAGCGGATTCGCCTGGCGAGTCAGATTGGCTGCGGGTTGGTGGGCGTGCTGTATGTGCTGGATGAGCCAACCATTGGGCTGCACCAGCGCGATAATAAACGTCTGCTGGAAACGCTGGAAAGTCTGCGGGATATGGGCAACACTGTGGTCGTGGTGGAGCATGACGAAGAGACCATGCGTACGGCGGATTACATTGTGGACCTCGGCCCTGGGGCGGGGATCAAAGGCGGTGAGATTGTATCGGCCGGACCGCTTCAGACCATCCTATCCGATCCCAAATCGTTGACCGGTAAATATCTTAACCACGAACTGGTCGTTCATTCTCCGCATGGTAAACGCCGGCCGGTGAACGGCAAATGGCTGGCGCTCTACGGTGCTCGCCAGAATAACCTCAAAGACATCACCGCCCGGTTCCCGTTGGGTCTGTTCACCTGCGTGACCGGGGTGAGCGGCAGTGGGAAGTCCTCTCTGGTGGCGCAAACCCTCCAGCCTCTGCTGGCGCGGGAACTGCACCGCGCCCAGGCCAAACCCGGCAGCTTTGACCATCTGGAAGGGCTGGAATATGTCAATAAAGTTGTGAATATCACTCAGGATCCGATTGGCCGCACGCCGCGTTCCAACCCGGCCACCTATGTGGACGTTTGGGGTGAAATCCGCTCGCTTTTCGCGTTGACTCCCGAAGCTAAGCTGCGCGGTTACTCTGGAGCGCGTTTCAGTTTCAACGTCAAGGGTGGGCGCTGTGAGGCCTGCCAGGGTTACGGCCGGAAAAAGGTGGAAATGCACTTCCTGCCAGATGTCTGGGTGACCTGCAATGTCTGTAAGGGACGGCGGTTCAACCGGGAAACTCTCCAGATCAAATACAAAAGCAAATCCATTGCAGATGTGCTTGATATGGATGTGGATGAGGGGCTGGCGTTCTTTGAGAATGTCCCGAAGATCAGCCGTATCCTCCAAACCCTCTCGGATGTGGGCCTGGGATATATCAAGCTGGGCCAGAGCGCCACAACGCTCTCGGGCGGTGAAGCGCAGCGGGTTAAATTGGCGAAAGAACTGGCAAGGGTCAGCACCGGTGATACGGTTTACATTCTGGATGAGCCAACCACCGGCTTGCACTTCGCGGATATCCAAAAGCTGCTGGATGTGCTCCACCGGCTGACGGACGCGGGCAACACCGTGATCGTGATCGAACACAATCTCGATGTGATCAAGACCGCTGATTGGCTGATTGACCTTGGGCCGGAAGGCGGCGAAGAGGGCGGCCGGATTGTGACGGAAGGGACGCCCGAGGATGTGGCCCTGTGCGAAAGGAGCTACACCGGAGCCTTTCTGCGGGAGATATTGGAGATTTGAGGAAATTAGGAATAAGGGAATTAGGGA